>CAJWHU010000080.1 GCA_913041325.1 uncultured Fidelibacterota bacterium
CCATTTGCCCTGAAAGTGAAGCGCCATCATCCATCCACAACTCTACCCACTCAACAGGCGTAGCTGAAACCGTGCCAGTAGGTCCTGATTCTGATCCGTCTGGATAAATCGCGGTAACGTAATAATAGTAAGTAGTGCTATTAATTACATCTTCATCAAGATAAGAAGTAACATTTGGTCCTACTTCTGCGATTTCTTGAAAGCCTGTAGAATTATTAAGCGAGCGATAAACTTTAAATGCATCTAACTCTACTGGCCTATTCTGAGTTAAATTTGGTTGCTGAAGATCAACTTTCTGACCATAAGGTATTCCGCCCCCAAACCGAGAAAGTACCTCATCTTTTGGAGCTGAGAGTGCCCATGCACCTAATTCTGTGAGCTCATAATGAACTAAGCGATCTAATTCCCTAGCAGCAAAAGTTATAAAAACATCATCTACCGCCCACCCAGAAGCCCAAGCTCCGTTATCGTTGGAATGAAAAACAACGTGAAGATTTGGAACTCCAGCATATTGAGAAAGATCGACTGTTTCTACCACCCATTCAGGGCTAGGGTCTAATGTTACGATTTCTGTGAAATTTACACCATCAGTGCTAATTAACACATGAGCTGTTTGACCGTAAGCCCCATCATAATACGATGCAAAATTTAAAGTGATCATTTGGGCACCGCTTACATTTAATCCTGGCGTAATTAAATAGTCAACCGAACCATCATCATCGGCCATATCATCATTAGAGCACATGTACCAAGTATGTGAAGGCACAGTCCAGAAGGCACTAGAACCATCTTGTGTAATGAACCAACCTTGAGCAGAATTAGTAGTTGTAATCCATTCTTCAGGAATAACTCCTTCTTCAAAATCCTCTTCAAAGTCTGAAGGAATAGGTCCATATGGAGGGTCCCAACTTAATAAGACTTGAGCGTCCATCCCACTTTGCGCTTGAAGGTTATGAGGCTCTTCAATGTACCCTGGAGTAACGGTCACGGTACCGGAATCAATTCCTGCGACATAGTATGAACCTCCAATGTCATCAGTAATAGTAACATTCTCAAAATTAACTCCAACATTAGAATTATAAGCATTTTCACTGATAGTCATTTCCATAATAGCAACAGGCCCTGAACCTAAGGCAATATTTTGATTTTCAGGGCTGTAGATTATTACCCTAGTTGCGCCATTAGCAAGCTCGTTAAAGTCGATCTGAAAACCATCTGTGCGATCCGTTGTCGTAAAGCCCGTGACGTCGAGATAGTTCGGGGTGTCATACATATCAAACTGAACTCCACCCACTAAGCTTGAATTTTGTATACTGATATCAACAGAGACTTGCTCTAATACGTCTCCTGTGTCAGGAGTATCGCTTGAAAAGAATACTACATTGCCTATAGTAACAGAACCGTTTACAATAAATCCAGATAAAACACCTCCATCAGCATCACTCACTGTTAGATCGAAAGCCTCAAGGTCTACTAATGCTGATAGGACATCCATACCACTATAGTGAAGATTTAAAACAACCTCATCCGTTCCAGGAGGAATTCCATCACCAGTGTTTGAATAAAAAACAACTCTTGATAATCCGTTATCTAATACATTGAAATCAACAGAGAAAGCATTTTCGTTTACAGCACTCACACCCGATAGATTGATAATTGCAGGTATTGACACTATATCAAATTGGAAGCCTCCAACAGCTTCATTTGGGTTTGATACTGTAACAGGGACAACAATGTCTTCTGTATATCCATCAACATTTACACTGCCTATCGAGACAGTTACTTCTGAAAATGCAAAATTAGAAGCAACTATAAAAATTGCAATTTGAAAAAATAACTTGTATCTGGGTAACATTCTCTTCTCCTGAAATATCAAAACAATATATTAAAAATTTTGTGATTACTTTTCTACTTTAGAGTATTAAGCTATAAATGTATGTATAAAATAACGATTTTCTGCCGATAATTCACTCATAAATTATTCACCCAGAGCCTGAGCTAAATCGTTAATAAGATCTTCTATGTGTTCAATACCCACCGATAGTCTCACTAAATTTGGTGATAACTCCATTGATTTTTTTATTTCGCTTGGGACAGAAGCATGTGTCATCTCATAAGGAACACACACAAGACTTTCAACCCCACCAAGGCTCTCAGCTAAAGTAAATAGTCTAGTTTTTTTTAGGAAAATTTCACGTACTTTTAATGTCTCGCATTCAAAAGAAATCATAGATCCATATATAGAATCTCCGGAAGGGTTTTTTTGCTGCCTTGCAGCGAGATAATGTTGGCTATGGCTTGACAGACCAGGATATATGACTGATTTTACTTTTGAAAATTTTTGTAATGTTTGTGCTATTATCATTGCATTATTAGAATGTCGTTGAACTCTCAAAGCTAGAGTTTTTGTGCTCCTTAGTAACATCCATGAATCAAAAGGACTTAATATTGCTCCTCCTGACTTTTGAATAAAATAAAGCTCTTCGGCAATTGAAGAGTCATTGGTAACTAAAACACCAGCAACAAGATCACTGTGACCTCCAATAAATTTGGTAGCACTATGCATGACTACATCAGCACCAAGGCTGATAGGACTTTGTCCATAAGGGCTCATAAAGGTATTATCGATAGCTAATTTCACACCCTTAGATTTTGATAAATTTGATAAGCCTTTGATATCACATAATTCAAGGAGAGGGTTAGTAGGAGTTTCAGCAAAAATCCATTTTGTATTTGGCTTAATACTTAATTCAACCTTATCTAAGTATCGAGTATCAATAAAATCAAATTCAAATCCTTGTTTTGCCAATAATTGGGTCGCTAACCGATAAGTACCCCCATAAACATTCCTGCCAATGAGAGCATGGTCGCCTTTATTCATCGTTTGAAATAATGCTGTAATGGCAGCCATGCCGCTGGAAAACGCAATCCCATAGCCAGCATCCTCCAAAGAAGAAATGTTTTTTTCAAATCTTTCTCTTGAAGGGTTTCTCGCTCTTGCATAATCAAATCCTCGATGAACACCTACACCATCTTGCTTAAATGTAGATGAAAAATGTAGCGGAGAAATTACAGCTCCAGTTTCTTTATCTGGATGATTTCCTACATGAATAGCTTTAGTATTAAAATTTTTATTTTTCACTTTATACTTGTGTAAAACCCTTATTTAGATAACTCTGAAGTTTCTTGTATTTAATCTCAACTTGCTTGCCATCTGGACTTTGAACTAATATCCTTTGATTGCGACCCATTTTTTGATCTACTTTCACAGGAGTCCTAACATGGCTAGGTTGGTTTGTATTTCGACTTTTGAGCCCCATTCCTGTGGTTTCTTGATGGGAGGTCTCTACATTCTTTAAAATAGGTTTTATTGAGGTGGTTGATTCTTCCATTCCCTGAAGCTTAGTCCGAAAAAGCCTCTGAATAGTAGTAGCACTCATGTCAGCCATCATTTCTTGAAACATTTTAAATCCTTCAGATTTGTATTCGAGTAGTGGATTTTTTTGTCCGTATGCTCGAAGATTGATACCTTCTCTGAGTTGGTCCATCGCATAAAGATGGTCTTTCCATTTTTCATCGATAGTTCTAAGAGTTATATATCGCTCAAAGCTCCTAATAATCTGCTCCGGGATTAAATCTTCTCTTGCTTTATAAATGGATTTTGCTTCGCTTAAAATCCAATCAATAATTTTTTCATTGTTGTCAATTTCATCAAGCTCACTTTGCAACTTTTCATAAGAGATATCCACCATAATATGTGAAGCGAAACGCTGTTTTAAATATTCCCAATCCCACATGTCTGGATCTCCAGTTTCAGCCTGAGAGTTTATTTCTTCGTAAATGAAATCATCTAATACTTGGTAGACAGAATCACGCATTTTTTCGCCGGACAATGCCTGATTTCTTATATCATAGACTACCTGCCTTTGTTGATTCATCACATCATCATATTCTAGTAAATGTTTTCTAATCCCAAAATTTCTGACCTCAACTTTTTTTTGAGCGCCTGAAATTGCTCTTGTAACCATCCCTGCTGAAATTACTTCACCTTCCTCGATGCCCATCCTATCCATAATTGATGCGACTCTATCTGAACTAAACAACCTCATTAAATCATCTTCTAGGGATAAATAAAACCTTGAAGATCCAGGATCACCTTGCCTTCCACTCCTACCACGAAGTTGTAAATCAATTCTTCTTGACTCATGTCTTTCTGTTCCTATAATGTGTAATCCTCCAATATCTTTCACGCCGTCAGCTAGTTTAATATCAGTCCCACGACCAGCCATATTTGTGGCTATGGTTACAGCGCTTTTTTGACCTGCCCTAGTAACAATATCAGCTTCACTTTTATGCTGCTTTGCATTTAAAACATTATGCGGAATGTTCTTTCTTTTTAACATTCTAGACAATAGTTCGGATACTTCTACAGAAATGGTCCCAACCAAAACTGGTTGCCCTTTTGCGTGACACTCAGAAATTTCATCAATAGCTGCATTATATTTTTCTCGTTTTGTCTTATAAACAAGGTCGTCACGGTCATCCCTAGAAATTGGTCTATGAGTTGGAATCACCGTTACGTCTAATCCATATATTGAGCCCAACTCCTCAGCTTCAGTTTCTGCAGTCCCAGTCATCCCAGCCAGTTTATCGTATAAACGAAAATAATTTTGAACTGTAATCGTTGCCAGTGTTTGAGTCTCTCGCTCTATTTTAACATTTTCTTTAGCTTCAAGGGCTTGATGCAATCCGTCAGAATATCTTCTTCCAGGTAAAACACGACCTGTAAACTCGTCTACAATCATTACCTTCCCATTTTGCAATACATATTCAACATCTTTTTCATAAAGCGTATAAGCTTTTAATAATTGGTTAAAATTATGAATAGTGCTACTTCTTTCAGCATGCAGTTGGTGTGCCTTTTCTTTTTCAAACTCTTTCTCCTTATCAGATAAGTTTTCACGTTCCTCTACTTCTAATAACAGCTCTCCAAGATCTGGGATTATAAAGGTTTCTGGATTATCTGGCGACAACACGCTCCTTCCTTTTTCTGTAATATCCATAACATGACTTTTCTCTTCAATTGCAAAGTATAATACGTCGTCAACCTCATGCATTTTTTTGTCACGAGTATATATTGATTCAGTTTCTTGAGCTAATTTTAAGGTGCCGGTTTCTTGAAATATTTTCATAACTTGTCGGTGTTTCGGCATTCCTCTCTGAGCCTGCAATAATTTGAGACCTGCATTCTCTTCATCTTTTTGATCAATGAGCATCTTTGCTTCTTTTACAAGATCAGAAACCAAAGATGTTTGTTTTTTCACAAGATTTTGTACGCCAGGTTTTAACCTAGTAAAAGTTTCATCCACAGGTGTATCTACTGCTCCAGAAATAATTAGCGGAGTACGTGCTTCATCAATCAACACACTATCAACTTCATCCACTATTGCAAATGAATGGCCTCTTTGTACTTTTTCTTCAGATTGTAAGGCCATATTATCGCGTAGATAATCAAATCCAAACTCATTGTTTGTACCATAGGTTATGTCTCGTCCATACATTTCTCTCCTTTTGGTATTATCCATAGAATTCAAAATATAGCCAACAGTCAAACCTAGCCTCTTATACACCTCTCCCATCCATTCGGCATCTCGCTGGGCAAGGTAGTCATTCACTGTAACAACATGAACTCCTCTGCCTGTCAGTGCATTCAAGTATATTGGCATTGTTGCAACCAATGTTTTTCCTTCTCCCGTTTTCATTTCTGCGACTTTACCCTTATGAAGAATCATAGCTCCTAAAATCTGCACATCATAAGGAATCATATTCCATGTGACCTCTTGCCCAGAAACAATCCATTTTTTACCACACATCCTTTTGCAAACAACTTTTACAATAGAAAAAGCTTCTATCATTATCGTGTCTAAAGCATCTTTTTCAGCTTTTATGATTCTTTCATTCCTAGTTTTTTTATCGATTATATTTTTAACTGATTCTTTTGCTTCCCGACGTTTGTTCACGACATAATTTCGTAGCTCATTTGTCTTAATAATAAGATCCTCCTCAGATTTATTTACAAATAAATCATAGGACTGATTGATTTTATCTATCTCTGTAGATAATTTTTTTATTTCCCGCTCAGATTTTGTGCCAAATATTTTTGATAATATCATTTTTGAAATCTAATCTTTATTTTCTTTTAAATAATCTTTAAAGACTGCATCTAAGATGCCATTAATAAAAATAGGACTTTCATCAGTGCTATAAATTTTTGCTATCTCTACCATTTCAGTTATAGTTACTTTCGGAGGAATATCGCTAATATAATAGATTTCACAAATACCCATTTTCAATAAAATTTTATCGATGTTTGCTACACGATCAAGTTCCCAATTCTCTAGATGAGCTTTAATTATGTCCTCTGCCCATTTCATTTTTGTAAAAACAATATCAAAAAGAGATTTTATAAAATCGTAATGATCATTTAACTCAGGATTTTTATTTATCAATTGATTAATAATTTCCGTTCTTTCATTTTTTGAAAACTGATAGGCGAATAAAGCTTCTAAAACACACTGCCTTGCAGCTCTTCTTGGATGCAAGTTAACTGTTGTCACATTTAAACATCACATTTATTTTTCGTAAGCATATAATTTTTTAGTTTTTCAATATTTATAATATTTTGCTCTGTAATTTTTACTTAAAATAATTTGTTTTCATAGTTGCATATCCAAAAGGTTCAAATATAGGACAGAATTGTAATATTATATGCCCCAAAATTGCCATGAAACAGGATTTTTTATTTCTACGAAATATTATTTTTTTAAAGTCTCTAAAATCATTTTTATGAATGCTAATTTTATTTCTCAGACTCATTCGAACATATTATGTATTTACAGAAAACAACCATCCGAAAGGATCATCAGCTTCTCCTGTCTGAATTTTAGTTAATGTTTCCTTCAATTTTTTTGTTACAGATCCAATTTTTTTATTATTGTATTCATAAGTAGTATTATTGTAGGATATGCTACCTACTGGTGT
>CAJWHU010000081.1 GCA_913041325.1 uncultured Fidelibacterota bacterium
ACACTATTGAAGAAAAGCCAAGGTATTTATAAAAATTAGTAATTAGATTTTTCAAATGTAAATTGCTATTGAGCTTTATGAGGAAACGTATTTCCTCACGGTTTCAAAAGCAATCGTCTGGATAAAATCTAAATCCTCCTTACTAATTTTTCCAAAATAATTGTATTGATTGCCAATTGGATTTCCAAAAATCGATGCATACACCGTACATGACGCTAGGATGGATCCTAGTAGGCTGGGATGTGTTCCATCAAAATCTTTGTGAAGCTCAATATCGTTTTTCTCTTTATATGCCTCAGCAAAAGCAAGTCCTACGGGAATTACTAAAAGATCATGTTCATTAGCGGTTTCAGTATAAATTCTATTTAATCTATCTGTCATGCCTTCGTTTGCTAACTCATGGGGTTTGACATATGCAGGGGTCATATAAAGAACTGGTTCTCCACCTGCTTCGCGAATTTTTCTTACATAGTCAGATATAGTATTTTTAAACAAAATTTCTCTATTCCCATCCCATCCAAGAGCACTTCCTTCTTGAAGTATAACAACATTAAAAGGCTCGTTTATATGAAGCTTTCCTGGGGTCAAATAACTTTCTAAAGAGTGCTCATGAAGCCCACCATTGCTTATTGTAATTGACATAAAAGCATTTTTTTTTGAGTTAAAACCTTTATCTAATCTTGCCATTCTTTTAACGTGATTATGCACGCCATCACCGTAGTATAAATAACTATTTCCAATAAAGAGAAAATGAGTTGGATCTGATTTTTTAAGAGATTTTATTTTTGGCCTATAAACATATAAATCGCTTTTTGAATTCATAATTTAAACAACTTCTTTCATCTAATGGTTCACACTTTTTTCTTAACAGTAAAAATAGCTGACATTAATTTCTTCGTATAATTATTTTTTGGCTTATTTATAATGTTAAGTGTATTGCCACTCTCCAGAATTTCTCCATTATTCATTACCAAGACCCTATCAGACAGGAACTTCACCACGGAAATATTATGGCTTATAAGAACAATAGTTATTTTTAACCGTTCTTTAAGTTCATTGAGAAGATCCAAAATTTGAGATTGAATTGTTACGTCCAAAGATGAAGTCGGCTCATCACAAATAAGTATTTTAGGTTCCAGAATTATCGCCCGGGCAATTGCGACCCTCTGCCTCTGGCCTCCTGATAGTTGGCTTGGAAATCTATTAATAAAATTTTTTGATAACCCAACCAAGTCCAATGTTTTTGCCACTTTCGCTTCTATTTCATCGTAAGACAGAGACGTATTTAGCAAAAGGGGTCTTCTAACAATAAAACCAATTGTGTGGTTAGGGTTTAGCGTCGAATAGGGATCTTGAAAAACAGGCTGAATACGCAATGCTCTTTCTAATGGAGAATAACTATCGATTTTTTTACCTTCTAGCAAAACTTCTCCTGAGTCCATTTTGGTAAGGCCATTGATAATCTTTGCAACCGTAGACTTGCCTGAACCTGATTCACCCACTATCGCCAATGTTTCCCCTTTAAAAATTTCAAAAGAAACATTTCTGACCGCATTTATAATTTTTTTAGGTTTTAGAATACTTCCGGGGAGTTGATAAGATTTAGAAATATTCTTAACGTCAAGCAATAGAGTCCTATCCTTATGAATTTTTTTATGATCAACATCTAAACTCCATAAACATTTTAAGAGGTTTTTTGTGTAATTTTCCTTGGGTCGAGTTAAGACATCTTCTGCTTTACCACTTTCTAATATTAACCCCTTTTCCATCACAATAATATTTTCACAGGTTTTTGATACCAAACCTAGATCATGGGAAATGAAGATCATGGCCATTCCAAGGTTTTCAATTAATTTCTGAATTAACCCAACAATCTCTTTTTGGACAGTAACATCTAAGGCAGTGGTCGGTTCATCAGCAATTAGTAATTCAGGGCTATTTATTAATGCCATCGCAATCATAACCCTTTGTCTTTGGCCACCCGAAAGTTGATGAGGATATTGAGCCATTCGCTCTTTTACATTTGTTAGTTGAACTTTATCTAAAAATTCAATCGCCCTATTGTAAGCACTATTTCTTGACACATCATTATGGAATAAATATGTTGCCATCAATTGTCTGCCGATAGTATACACTGGATTTAAGGCCGTCATAGGCTCCTGAAAGATCATAGAAATTTTTTTGCCGCTAATTTTTTGATAAAATTCTTTATTTGATATATTCGAAATATCTCTTCCCTTGAAAAGGATCGATCCTTTGTCGACGAAAGCTTGTTTAGGTAGAAGTCTTGTAAGACCTAACATAGAAATTGTTTTACCACTTCCAGATTCTCCGACAATACCAATTGTCTCTTTCTCTTTGAGCGTCAAACTAAAATTATCCACTGTATTCACAATATTTTTACTAATATTAAATGAAATATTTAGATTTTTTATTTCAAGAAGTGTCGTTTCCATTATTTATTCAATACTAGTATTAGGATCAGTAATATCCCTCAGGCCATCTCCCAACATATTGATTGAAATAACTAGAAGGAAAAGAGCTATACCTGGAAGAATAATAAGCCAAGGTTGAAAAAATATTGCCTCTTTACCTTCGGCTATTAATACACCCCAAGATGGGGTAGGCGGTTGAATTCCTAGACCTAAAAAGGAAATAGTTGCTTCTGCTAAAATTGCAACGCCTACTTCAAGTGTAAAGATTACAATAATTTGATTTAAGACATTTGGTAATATATCGGTGAATATTATATTTGTTTTACTTGCTCCAATAGCGTTTGCTGCTGTTATATAATCGAGGTTTCTTATTCTTTGGGTCGCAGCTCTAGTAACAACTAAGAAAAGAGTCCAATGTAAGACACCAATAACTAAAATAACCACTGTTAGTGAGGACCCAACAATAGAGATTATTGTTAGCAAAAATAAAATTCCTGGCAACGCTAGTTGACAAGTAAGAATGTAGCTTACAACTTGATCAACAATACCACCAAAGTATCCTGCTATTACTCCCAATGTAACACCAATCAACATTCCAACGGTCGCTGCACCAATACCGATTGTTAAAGAGACCCTTGTTCCATAAATTATCCGCGCTAAATAGTCTCTTCCATTTCCATCAGTTCCAAAAATATACTGCCAAGAACCGCCCTCTGACCAAACTGGTGGTAGTAGGCGCTTTGAAATATCTTGATCATATGGAGACATATCGACAAAAAAGGGAACAAAAACTCCTATAAACGTTATTGTAGATAGAAGAAGTAAGCCAAATTTAAAACCCGAATGATAAATGGCTTTTCTGAACATTATATCTTTAGGCGTCAGCTTTTCTAAATCTCTATTCAGAAAATCAGGATTTGTATGTCTAAATATATATTTCAAAATCATAAGCGTAACCTAGGATCTAAATATGCATTTAAAATGTCAGACAAAAGGTTAAAAACTATAAAAGTAATGGCAAAAACAAAAATTAATATTTGAACAGTTGGGATATCCGCTCCCAAAATAGATAGTAACGCTAATCGTCCCAGTCCATTTATTGCGAAAACAGACTCCGTTATTAGCGAACCTCCAAATTTGTGTCCAAGCTGCACAGCAATTACACTTATTATTGGTAAAACTGCATTTCTTAAAGCATGCTTAGTGACCAACCTCCAACCTGAAAATCCAATCGAACGGGCTGTTCTAATATAATCAGAGTTAATTACATCAAGTAAACCCGTCCGCATTAATCGCATTACAGGAGGAACGGAACTAGTGCCAAGAACAACTGATGGTAAAATAAAATGGTAGTATGTTTTATCTCCTGAAACTGGGAATATTGGAAAGGTTACAGAAAAAATAATAATAAGAATAAGCCCTAACCAAAAATTAGGGATAGCTTGAGCAGAAACAGCTACGCTTAACGCAAAACGATCTATTATTGAATTTGGGTTTAATGCAGCGAATATTCCTAAGGGGATAGCGACCATAATGGTCACACTTACAGACATCAAAGCAAGCTTTATTGTCTGTGGTGCTCTTTCTAATAAAAGTGTACCGACAGGTTTGTTCCAGTAATAGCTTACTCCAAAATCTCCTGTAAAAATTCCCCCCAACCATTCAAAATATCTAGTGAGGATCGGTCGATCAAAGCCATACTGTGTTCTTATCTGCTCAATTTCTTCAAACAATGCTTCTTCTCCTGCAACAGCTTGAGCAGGATCAGTAAAAATATTTAGAAAAAAAAATGTTACGAAAGAGATTGTAAACGCGACAGCTAAAGATACCAAAAACCGCCCGGCGACAAATTTTAACATTTCAGTTGTTCACTTTGAAGAAAGTCATAATTTATCGCCAAGCCAAAAAGTTTTTATTTCCAAGTGGTTTTCCAAATTCTTGGATATCCATCAGGATCTTGAACAAAGTTAATGTCTTTGCTCGATAAAACCCCTTCGGAATACGACCAAAGTGGAACCCAATATGCTTGTTCAGCAATCAATTTTAAACCTTCAGCATAAAGTCGTTTTCTTTCCTCTTTGTCTAAAGTTTGCTCGCCTCCAAGCATGAGCTCATTAACTTTCGGATCTCCACTAAGGTTTCTGTCACCCTTTTCAGGATTTCTCCAATGGATGTTGGAAATTGTTGCAGTATCTGGAGAAGCGGAAGATCCCCACGTTCCAAAGTAAGCTCTTATCTGTCTTGCTTTACGGGCTTTATTCAGAACAGCTAGTTTCCCATGTTTCAAAGACACGTTTATTCCAACTTTCGCAAGATCGTCTACCATAGCTAAGGCCGCTTCTTTGTCTCTATATGAATAAAGTTCTAAGTCAAAACCATTTGGATAACCAGCTTGCGCCAGTAATTCTTTGGCCTTCTCAGGATTATATTCATATTTCATAACATCTTGGAAACACCCAAATACCACTGGGTTACACGCGGTATGAATAGCTTTAGCGGGGCCTCCAATAAGATTCGTCGCAATGCTATTTCTGTTTATTGCATGGTTCATCGCTCTTCTTACTTCTAGCTTTGTAATTGGATTACCCTCTCCAGAATATCCTCCAGCATCCAAGACTAGAAACCCCACTCTTAAACTAGGTCCAAGCTGATAATCTGCTTTACCTGTCTTAGCCATTGCTTCACCAATATCTTTTTTAACATTGTACATCCAATGAATACCACCACTCATCAGCTCAGCCTGCTGGGTACCCATATCAGGTATGGATCGTATGATTAAATTTTTGATAGCTGGTTTACCTTTCGGTCCATTGAAATACTCTTCATTTCTTTCAAGCACAACTTCTACTCCTGGCTCAAAAGATTTTACCTTATACGGTCCAAGGCCCGTATTCGATGTAGCTTGTGCATCATCTATCCAGTTACCCTCAGTACCCATAATCCCTTTTTTTCTTATCTTTATTCGATAGCAATCATTGAAAAAGTTAGCATAGGGAGTTTTTAAGTTGAACCTCACAGAATATTTTCCAGTCCGTTCTATACTATCCAACCATCCTGAAACTTTTGAATGACGTCTGTTCTTATCGTTTTTGTTTATAAAGTTAAAAGTGTAGACTACATCATCAGCTGTCATTTCTGAGCCGTCGTGAAACTTCACTCCTTGTTTTAAATTTACGTCGATCGTAGTTTCGTTAACGATATTGAAATCTGATGCCAAGCTTGGAGCATAAGACAAGTTTTCTGGTTCGACATAAAATAAAGAATCGTCAATCATATCACCTAGAATTATGTACTCAGTTTTTGTACCATAATTATAGTCCAAGTTGGTTATTTCTCTTGTAAACGCTATCACAAGCGTATCATCCGATTTATCTGCGACTGCAATAAATGGAGATAAGACAAAAACTATGGACATTATAAAGGTATCTCTTAAAAATTTCATTTTTTCCTCCCTAATAAAGAACCAGATATTAGTATGCTTAATATGGAAACTGTATTCAATAAGTTTACAAAAAAAACTATTTTATCGAGACACGAAGACATTATTTCGCCGCACAAACGCCACTGATTAGAGTTGAGTAGAATTCTTACCGTGTCTTCCTTTATCTGATTTTTCGTAAAACTCTTGCAATCTAGATAGCACTTCTTTTCTCGTGGCAACACTGTATCCGTTAATTGCTTCAACGCGAAGCTGATCATCTAAGTTTCTTCCGATCATATCCAGAATGGTCTCTTTAGCGGAACGTACTGCAACTTGATCATTGCGCAATATTTGACGTGCAATCAATTCTGCTCTTTCCATCAATGACTCATGAGGCACTACTTCACTGACCAAATTCCATTGAAAAGCCTTATTCGCGTCAATTGGTTCAGCGGTGAGTAGCATCTGCATAGCGACACTGAGCCCGGCAGAATTAATTAGCCTTGGTATCCCCCCATCACCATGATGAAATCCTCTCCTAGCCTCGAAAGACCCAAACTTAGCATACTCAGATGCAATACGAATATCACAGGCCAGCGCCGTTTCAAATCCTCCTGCCAAAGCCCATCCGTTGACAGCCGCTATGGTAGGCTTTTTTAAGTGATGAAGTCCTCTGGTCAATCCTCCTAATCCATCAGCTATATTCTTACGAACTATTTCTGGAGTCGCATTAGGCCATCGGGACATGTAGCTTTTTAAATCCGCCCCTGCACAAAAGGCATCTCCTTTACCCGTAAGTATCGCCACGTCAACACTATTATCGCTTTCAAAATCTTTCCAAATTTCCCATAGCCTTTTGTGTGTTGGAGGATCTATTGCATTCTTAGCTTCAGGTCGATTAAATGTGATAAATGCTATCCTATCTTGTTTAATATAATCTACCAATGTGTCTACCTATATCGTTCCCTGCCTTTAAGGTTTCTGAATCCAGATATAGCTATCTGCTTCCTGAGTGGAAATAACTGTAAGTGGCTCACAGTCTTTTTCAACTTCTTTAGGTTGTAATCCAACCCATTTTCTCACTTCACCTGATCTAAAACAAA
>CAJWHU010000082.1 GCA_913041325.1 uncultured Fidelibacterota bacterium
ATAGAGTTTCACGATGGAACGCCATTTAATGCAGAGGCAGTCAAAGCAAATATTGAGAGAATACTAGATCCGGCAAATAGCGCTACCCCAAGATCTAGCTTAGCAATAATTCAGTCAGTTGATGTCTTGTCTGAAAATAAAGTTAGACTTAATTTATCTGGTCCCTGGGGCGCTGGTCTTTCCCAGCTAGCTGATAGAGGCGGAGCTATGAACTCACCTACAGCAATTAGTAAGTTAGGAGAAGATTATGGTGCGAAAGCAGTAGGTACGGGCCCGTTTGTCATCAAAGAAGCTGTACAAGGTAGTCATGTACATTTTGTGAGAAATGAAAACTACTGGGGCAAAGACAAAGACGGCAATAGATTGCCCTATCTCGATGAGGTAACCATTCGTCAAGTTAAGAAGTCATCGGTAAGAACCGCTGCTTTGAGATCTGGTGAGATTGATCTAGCCTATGCTTCGTTAGGCGATATTGAGGCTTTTGAAGCTGATGCGAAATTTAACACGTCCAGAATGGAAGCTGGAAAGATTAATCTGATGCTAATGTTCAATACTAAAATGTTGGACGACCCTAATCTAAGAAATGCAATAACTCATGCTATTGACCCAGCTTTTATAAATAAGGCTATTTATTTCGGTCAGAATACGGTGGCCGACTCTGGGATGTGGCTTCCTGGGGCGTGGGCTCATGATCCTTCAGTTCCAAGACCTTCGTACAATCCAGCAAAAGCCAAAGAGTTTTTGAAGAAAGCCGGTAAGCCAAATGGCTTTGAGTTTACAATGGTTACGTTTGGAGCCCGTAAACCTGAGTCTGAAGTTATGCAGGCGCAGCTTGCTCAAGTCGGTATCAAAATGAATATCGAGGTAATGAGTGGAAAGGCTGCTGGAGCGGCATTTTTCAAGGAGGGTAAATTTGCTATGTACGCTACAAGCTTTAGTAGATATCCAGAGCCTGATTGGGCTGGATCAAATGTCTATAAGAGTAGTGGCTACTATAATGCAGCCAATCTACCTAACCCTGAGCTAGATGCACTAATTGAAAAAGGTGCTGCGTTGTCAGATATAGATGAGAGGAAAAAAATCTATCGAAAAGTTGATGAGATAGTCTTGGGTCAATCAATTGTTGTTCCAATGGTTTATCAGACTTTTGTAACAGTGGCCTCTAAAAAGGTTGGGAATATCGACACTGTAAGTATGCACGATGGTAAAATGAACTTTCGTGAAGTATGTATGACTGAGTAAAATTTTCTTCCCATGGCCTACCTGGTTTATACCAGGTAGGCCAATTAAGTAAGTATTACAGTGCGTACTTTCATTTTAAAAAGATTACTTCAGATGATACCAGTGATGTTTATTATAACATTTCTGGTTTTTAGTCTATTGTGGGCAGTTCCCGGTGATCCTGTATACGCCTATGTAGGTATCGATGTTGTGCTTGACGCAGAGCAGTTGGCGTTATTAAGAGAAAAATATAACCTTAATGAACCTTTTTTGGTTCAATATTTTCTTTGGCTACAAAATGTTTTTCAGGGTGATCTTGGGCGATCAGTAGAGAGCGGATTAAAAGTATCTGAAGAGTTAATGGCGCGGGCACCTGTCACTTTTCAATTAGGTTTGTTTGCGCTTATTTTTGCAATAATTGTTTCCGTACCTGCCGGCATTTTGTCCGCCGTTTACCGTGGTAAAGCACCCGACCATGCTGCAACTTTTTTCTCTATAGGAGCTGTAGCAATCCCCGACTTTTGGCTTGGAATTGTATCAATTCTTGTTTTCAGCGTGGCGTTGGGCTGGCTTCCTACCCAGGGATATGTCAACCCATTTGAAGACCCAATACAGGGAATAAGACATCTCGTTCTTCCTTCATTCGCTCTGGGTTGTACAAGCTGTGCACTAATAATGCGTCAAACTAGGTCAGCAATGCTGGAGGTTCTTGCTCAAGACTATATTCGGACAGCGAGATCGAAGGGATTGTATGAACTGAGAATAATTTTCGTCCATGCACTTCAGAACTCACTCTTACCTGTGGTAACAATTCTCGGTCTGCAGGCTGGAAGAATTTTTGCCAGCGCGATAGTTGTCGAGACACTTTTTGGATTGCCGGGAATGGGAACTTTTGTTGTGGATGGAGTTTTAGGGAGAGATTTCCAAGTAGTCCAAGGATCCGTTTTGCTAATGGCTTTTATGGTTTTATTTTGTAACTTAATTACAGATATACTTTACGCTTGGTTAGATCCTCGTATTAAATATGAGGGATGAGATTTCTTTGGGTATTACTAAGGCAAATATAAAAAAATCGAATGCTTCTATAATTTTTTTAAAAAATTTTATCAGAATTCCAACTGCTGTTTTTGGATCCATATTTGTATTCTGCACATTTTTCAGTGCTATCTTTGCAGCATGGATTGTCCCTTATGATCCTAATGTGATGGATTATAATTTCTTACTCAGTGGTATGTCATACGAACATTGGCTAGGTACAGATCAAATGGGCCGAGATACTCTTTCAAGATTGATATATGGATCACGTATTGCTTTGATTGTAAGCTTTGGAGCAATAATTCTATCAGTTCTAATCGGTGTTCCCTTAGGGCTTATCTCCGTCCATTTTAGAGGACCGATCGATAATATTTTAATGAGAATAATGGACGCGTTAGTTGTATTTCCGAGTTTAGTCATAGCTATAGGCCTTTCTGTAGCAATTGGAAGCTCGTTGACTACGGTAGTATTAGCCATTGGAATAGCAAATGTACCGTGGATGGCAAGAATAGTGAGAAGTCAAGGTTTAATTGTGCGAGAACAAGATTTTATCAAAGCTGCTCAGGCCGGTGGATTCAGCAATTTTAGAATTATTTTTGTGCATATACTCCCAAATAGTATTGCGCCTATAATAGTACAGAGCACTTTGGCAATGGGATACGCCGTTTTAACGGAGGCTGGCTTGGGTTTTATAGGTATTGGCGTCCAACCGCCAACACCTACGTGGGGTAACATGATACAGCAAGCTTTTCCCTTACTTGAGAAACAACCACTTTTGTCTATAGTTCCAGGGGCAATGGTTTTCGCATTAGTATTATCCTTTAATTTTATCGGTGACGCGTTAAGAGATCTTCTTGACCCTAGGTTGAAGGGCGTAATTTACTAAATTTAATATAAAAATGGAAAACATATCGAAAACAATTTTAAACGATTTAAGAGTACTTGAGGTAGGTGAGGGCACTGCTGTGGGTTGGTGCGGGCGAATGCTATTAGATTTTGGAGCTCAGGTCTTCAGATTAAAAAATAAGTCAATAAAAAAATTAGAAGATAAAGGGGTTTGTGTTGAAAATGCTCATACAAATGAGAATTTGAAAGAGTGGTTAAATTACAATAAAGAGGAACAGGAAAATATCCAATATAGTGATTTTGATTTAATCTTAATTGCTGAAACAATTCACGGTTTCAAAGTATCAGATAATGATGGGTTAATAGTTATCGACGTGAGCTGGTTTGGTGAGAAAGGTATTTACTCAAACTGGAAAGGTTCTGACATCACCATTCAAGCACTAGCTGGTACCGTTTACCCAGTAGGTCCAAAGGACGACACACCCGTTTTTACAGGTGAAACGGAGGCCTCTATTATAGGTGGGACTAATGCTTTCATAGCATCTTTGGTTGCAATTTTAGAGAATAGAATTAACAAAAAAACCAACGTTTCCATTTTAGAGTCTAATATGATTTTGGGAGAACTGCAGTCATCTGATTCTATAAGGTTTGGCAAACCAAACTCCAGAGAAGGGATAAATAGATTTTTTCCTACTTGTCCATTAGGGATCTATAAATGTAAGACAGGTTGGCTGGGAACAACTGTGATTACACTTCCTCAATGGAAGTCATTTTGTGAGTTGTTAAACTTGGAAGATCTTTTCTACAAGCATGACTTAAATTCGATACAAAAAAGAAGTGAAAATATAGATTTTCTGGAAGATTTGATGAAAGAGCGTCTAAGGTCAAAGGATGCAAAAGAATGGGCCAAACTCGGCAGGAAAAAAAGAATACCCATGGTTGAAGTTCCAAATCCGACTGAGCTTCAAAATCACAAAGTATTTAACCATCGGGAAGCGCTTGCAAATTATTCTATAAATAGCGAAACAAAGAGGGCGCCAAAAAGTCCTATTTGTCAGTTTTATTCTGATGATTTGTCTGCTCAACCTTATAATGAAAATAATATAAGGACAATATTCATATTGGACTTTTCCATGGGCTGGGCAGGTCCCTTAGCTACGAGAATATTGTCTGATGTTGGCGCTGAAGTTGTTAAAGTTGAGGCAGGAACATATCCAGATTGGTGGAGAGCAACTGATTTTTCTCAGGAAGCAATAGATAAAAAACAGTACGAAGAAAGTAGAAGGTTTGCTGCGCTCAACAGAGGAAAAAAAAGTATATCCATTGATTTGAAAACTGAAGAAGGATTAAAAGTTGCCCTAGAGCTAGTAGCTAAGGCAGATATTGTAATTGAAAACCAAGCAGACGGTGTGATGGACAAGCTAGGTCTTGGCCAAAAGAAATTGAAAAAAGTAAACCCAAACTTAACGCTTATATCTTTAACTGCCTTTGGATCTGGAAATGAATTATCAGAAACAAGGGCATATGGTTCTACTCTTGAACACGCCTCAGGGACACCTTTTTTTAGAGGCAAACCTAATTGGCCTCCCATGATGGCGCATATTGCCTACGGAGATCCAATAGGAGGAATATATGGAGCAGCAGCACTACTTCTCTCCATTATTCATAGGCAAAAGAATAAAGGTTTTTTGTTTGTCAATATTTCCTTAACTGAGTGCTTACTTCCTTTTGCTGCTAATGGTCTTTTAAATTATTCACCGAGTATGAACCATGATATTATTAGATTGGGTAACAGGCATACCGTAATCTGTCCTCATGGTATCTTCTACAGCAGAAAGTCAGCGCAATATTTTGTATTATCGGTGGATAATGATATTTCTTGGAGAAATTTGTGCCGGTTGATAGGAAATAATCATATTGAAAAATTCAAAAACATGGGATGGGTGGAAAGAAAAAAATTTGAGGATGATATAGGAAAAATAATAAGTGAATGGGCATTCGAAATGCCGGTAACCCCATTAATCTTAAAATTGCAAAAAGCTGGGGTGTCAGCTGCTCCTGTTAATTCACCTGAAAAATGCTTAGAAGATCAGTATTTAAATGAAACCGATTTTTATCATGATACTGACAGACCATTTATTGGCAAACAAAAACAAGTAGGGCTTCCGTTTAACGATCTAGAGGGTAAGCGATATAAGTACCGAGGTGATGCACCGTTTCTTGGCATAGATACACAAAAAATATTAAAGGAAAAGTTAGGTTACTCAGAAAAAGATGTAGAGAAATTGTTCGAAAATGATATAAGCACATTATCACCGATAGTCAAAGATACTTAATTGCACAGGAATAAAAGTGAATAAAATTTCAACGAAGAAAAAATTATATCGTTCTAATCTAGTTGAAGCCGAAATAGATGTAATTCAAAATAAAGTATTAGTTGAGGAAAGAAGAGATCAGCTACTAGATGCAGCACAGGATCTTTTCATTGAGAAAGGCTTTGCAGCGACGACTATAAGAGATATCTGTAGTAAGTCTGGTATAAATCAAGCGAGCATATATGACTATGTTTTAAATAAACAGGATATACTAAGAAGGCTTTTAAACCGAGTATGGTTTAGAATTTCACCCAGATTGGAAGATCTTTTAAAGCGGTCTGATGGGCGTTCTTTTGAGTCAATTATCAGAGATTATTTCAAAATTTGTTGGGATGAAAAAAGAAATGGGACAATATTGGCATACAGAACAGTGCCTCATCTCGATCGAGAAGATAGAAAATTACTGCGTAAGCATGAAAAAAGTATGATTAAAGCGCTGTCAGATTACTTACGAAGAGAATTTTGTTTGGGCCAGGACGATAAGAGGGTTGAGGTTATAGCTAATTATATAATTTTCACAAATTCTTTTGCCCCAATGCGGGATTGGCTTAATACAGATGTGGATAAAAATACTGTTTTGAATACTATTGTGTCATCGGTCATAGCGATGGTAGAACGTCTGCAAATAAAATGAACATCTAAATAGTAGGGTATAGGAGCGATATAGTGCTAGCAATCATTGCTGGTCTATCTTCATTTTCTATTTCGACAGTTCGTTTTATTTTCAAATAAATAACTCCACCATCGCGTTCTGTTACATCCTCAATAACAGAATTCATTCTGATCCTATTTCCAACTTTGACCGGAGATGTGAACCTTACTTTATCAATTCCATAATTAATACTTTGCCTAAGTTGCTCAATTTTTAAAACATTCCCAGCAAGAGCAGCAGACATACAGAGAGTAAGAAGACCATGCGCAATTGTCTTTCCATCGGGCATTTCGTTAACCGCCCTTTTGGTGTCGACATGGATCCATTGATGGTCACCAGAGATTGAAGCGAATTCGTCAATTTTTCTTTGATCAACAAGTATCCAATCCCCATGTCCTAAGTCATAATTTATATGACTCAACAGATCTGCAGGTTTTGAAACTACAAGCAATTACAAAACCTCGAATAGGCCGGCAGCCCCCATACCGCCTCCAATACACATCGTGCAAACAACATATTTTGCATTTCGTCTTTTCCCTTCAATGAGTGCATGTCCAACTAGCCTGGCGCCCGACATTCCAAAAGGGTGACCTATAGATATGCCGCCACCATTAACATTTAAAAGTTCATTTGGAATTCCAAGTTTATCCCTACAGTAAATTACTTGACTGGCAAAAGCTTCATTGAGCTCCCATAGGTCTATATCATCTATTTTAAGACCATGTTTTTTCAGTAGCTTTGGTA
>CAJWHU010000083.1 GCA_913041325.1 uncultured Fidelibacterota bacterium
TTTTCTAAAAATTTACTTATAGAGGCATCATCCGTAACGTCTACTTTTAGTTTTAGAATCGTATACGTCACAGCTCGATACATTGCACCAGTGTCTAAATATGTAATGCCAAGTTTGGAAGCCACACCAATTGCTGTGGTGCTTTTCCCCGATGCTGATGGCCCGTCAATTGCAATTATCATTTCTTTTAACTTTCAATGAGCCGGCGAAATTAAGTTTAGATAGGAACATTCCCAACATTAGATTTTTCGGTGTGTAAGCGAACGAATTTCTTTATTTTGGAGATAACGGTACTCTCCTTGGCGTAAGTTTCCTAGAGACAAATTTGAATAACCAATCCTATTCAAGGATATTAACTTTTTACCCAACCGAAAAAATATTCTTCTAATTTCTCTTTTCTTACCTTGTTTTAGTCTAAGAACTACTTTTGATCTGCCCTTGCGAGTATCCTGTTTGACAATCTCTGCTTTACCATATTCATTGTAACCGATATAAATTCCTTTTTTTATTTTATCAACATTTCTGTAATCTAACCTGCCTTCAATGATTGCTTCGTATGATTTAATAACTCCATTGCTGGGATGGGTTAAATACTGATGGAGTTTGCCATCATTTGTTAATAGGAGAAGACCCGTTGTATTTTTATCTAATCGACCGACAGGAGCTACGCGGGTCTTAATTTTTAATAAATCCATTACTGTCTTTCTCCCACAATCATCTTGCATAGTTGTAATTACATTTTTAGGTTTGTTGAGCATGATAATAATTTTCTCGTTGACAGGGCTTATTCTTTTGCCATCATAAAAAACTTTGTCTTTAGGTTTAACAAAATAAGCTGGATTGAGACATATTTGTCCATTTATTTCGGTAGTAGCCTGTCTTATTAAATCATCTGATTTTCTTCTTGAGGCAATACCTGATTTTGCTAAATATTTATTCAACCGCATAGCTTAACCTTGCCATTATTTTAAAATACTATCTTTTGAAATTTCTGTATCCTCGTTCTTTTCGTTAAATACTGCAATTTGTCTTCCAAGCCCTGCATCAGATTCAACTAGCTCACTTATCTCTTTCAATTTCGGAAGATCAGATATTCTGTTAATTCCAAAGTATTCCAAAAATTTTTCTGTTGTTTTATACAGTAGTGGTCTGCCAGGACCAGAACCTCTCCCTTTAATTTTTATGAGATTTTTGTTCAATAAATTTTTTAATACCCCACTTGAGTCTACGCCCCTAATTGCATCAATGTCATGTCTACCCAGGGGTTGTTTATACGCTATAATTGCCAGCGAATCCAAAGACGCCTTGGATAGAGTAATCTTACCAGATCTATTCAGCATTCGACTTATATAAACCTTATATTCTGCTTTTGAAACTAACTGGTATCCACCAGCAACAGATTTTATTTCAAATGAGTGATCACCCATTGCATACCTATCATTTAATTCATGGGCGATTTTTTTTAGATCCGGGGTGACTGAATGAAAGATAGTATTTATTTTTTTCTGCGTTAATGGCTCCGGGCTTGCGAACAGTAGGGCCTCAACAATTTTTTTGGCCTCGGTATTATTCACTATGATTTCATCTGAAGGTTAGTCAACTCAATTTGGCCATAAACATCGGATTGACCTAAAATACAAATACCTTCCTTTACCAAGTCTAGAACTGCTAAGAATGTCACAATGATTTCCATTTTTGACTTTAAAATTTTTACTAGATTATTAAAAATTATCTTGCCCTCTCCATCAAAATATTTTTTAATCATCTCTTTCTGTTCTTCTAATTTAATGGGCTCTCTGATAAGCTCAAATTGTGAAATAACGGGGCGATTATCTATAGCCGTTTTGAACAACCTTGCCAAATCATAAAGCGAGGAATCACTAAAATAATTATCCATTTCAATATTTTCACTGAAATTAATTTCCTGTATGAACTGTCTTGGAAAATGATTGGATCTTTGTGTTGCGAGGTGTTGTAGCATGTCTGCTGCATCCCGATATTTGGTGTAATTGATTAGTTTTTCCATCAATTCAGTCCTCGGATCAATTATCTCCCCATCGTCGCCAAGATCTGGACGGGGAATCATAATTTTTGCTTTTAATCGCATTAGTGTTGATGCCATCACAATGAAATCTCCGGCGATAATAATATTCAGTTTCTTCCATTGTTCGATTACACCGATAAAATCTTTAGTTATCTTCGCTATTGGTATATCATATATATCTAACTCGTCTCGGCGAATAAAATACAATAAAAGATCAAGGGGACCCTCAAAGTTATCTATTTGTATTTTATAGCTCATATTTTATAGTTGACACCTATTGATTGACGAACCCTTGCTAAAACCTCAGAGGCAATTACTTCAGCCTTATCAGCACCTTCCCTTAGTATGTCATATACGTAATCTTTTCTGGTTATTAGATCATTTCGTTTTGATCTGTATGGTGAAAAATAATCCATAACTAATTCAAACAACTCGTTCTTGAGGTCTCCATATCGTAGTCCAGGTTTATCGTACTTTTCTGCCAAGTTTTTTCTACCATCTGAATCAAGAAACATGCTGTAAAGATGGTATAATGTTGAATTTTTATTTTTTGTCTCATCAATATTTGAGTTGTCAGTTACTATACGCATTATACATTTCTTAATCTTTTTTCCCGAATCAAAAATTGGTATCGTGTTGCTGTATGACTTGCTCATTTTTCGTCCATCTATACCAGGTAAAAGTTCCGTACCGCTGTCAATATCTGGCTCAGGTATCTTTAGAATATTTCCAAAATTGTTATTAAATCTTGTAGCAGTATCTCTCGTAATCTCTATGTGTTGTTTCTGATCTTTGCCAACAGGTACTAAGTCAGCGTCAAAAAGTAAAATATCAGCAGCCATTAATATGGGATATGAATATAAACCCATATTTGGCTTGAGCCCTTTAGAAATTTTATCTTTATACGAAGTAGATCGCTCCATCAGTCCGACACTAACATGATTGGACAAAATCCACATAAGTTCTGCTACTTTTGCAACATCTGATTGAACCCAAAAGATTGATTTTTCTGGATCTATTCCTAGAGCAAGAAAATCGCAAGCAGCATTGAAGGTGTTTTCAGATAGGTTCCTCTGATTGTGATTGACAGTCATAGCATGATAATTAGCTATAAAGCAAAAGAGCTCATATTCTTTTTGGTATTCAATCATTCTCTTCATCATACCAAAATAATTTCCCAAATGCAGAGCTCCTGATGGTTGAATGCCACTCAATACTCTTGGTTGTTTTTTATTCATGTTCTATTTGATTTAAAATGCCTTGAACGGTTCCATAAATAAATACGGTCGCCAATCGATTTGCTCGTCTTTAACATAGCGATGAAAGTAATGCAATCTATTTGGTCGCTTTGGTACTCTTTTGAGGGTTAAACCTGAATCCTCTGGAGTTCTATCTCCTTTTTTTTGATTACATGATTGGCAGGCAGCTACCAAGTTCTCCCAGGTATCCGATCCTCCTTTGCCTTTAGGATGTATATGGTCTATTGTTAATGATTTTTTGGAGATACCACAATATTGACAGGTGTACTCATCTCTTGCTAGTATATTTTTTCGGTTTAAATCAACAGAAAGATTATCATAGCGTATGTAATCTCTAATTTTAATTACGCTTGGTAAAAATTTAGAAATGGTAGGACTGTAAATTTTCTCTTGGTAATTTGCCAAAATATCGACCTTATTTAAATATTCCATACAAATAGCTCTCCTAGCTGTGCAGATAGTCATAGGAGCATAGTTTGCATTGAGAACTAGAACAGCTCGGTCTAGTAAATTATTATAATTTGATCTCATTGCTAGTTTCTTCATATGTGAAACCTGCGTTTTATTGAGCAAGTCGAAAGGTATATATCGAAAAGATTTTTATTGAAAATTTTAGAAGTTTCGTTTAGAGAATCTATTTTGACGACACCCTGAGAATGAATGAAGTCAGAATCTCCTATGGAGAGCCCAACATGTGAGACGGATCCATTTTTACCAAAAAAGTGTAAATCTCCAGGCTCTGAATCATCAATGGTAGTTTCAGAATTTCGAAAAAAGACTTTTTGCTGATGCGCATCTCTTGGAACCATAAATCCACAAACATAAAGCACTGACTGCACTAAACCTGAACAATCAAAACCAAGACTGGTTTTTCCGCCCCATTTATATGGTATCCCTAGTAAATTATTAAGGATCTGAACCACTTTCTCGATTCCAAGTTTCTTGTTAGTTGGTGATGAACCAGAAAAAGAGCCCTTAGTTCGGGAGCCAAAAGGCAATGATGGTTTAAATAGTCCATCTGAGCAAGGAAACGCAATGACATAATCGGATGTTTTTTTTGAACGCGATTCGAGGCCATAAAATGAATGTATCCAACCATTATAACCATCCTCGCAGTCAACATTTAGCCAGTTGCTTTTTTTCTCATTTATTTTTGCTGATTCTCCATAAACTAGTTCTGTGAGGCAAGGGGAATTAAAATCAGGTTCACCGTGCAGCGATGCGGCACCTGTTTTGCATATAAACCACAATTTTTTGTTTAAAGACATACTTAAAATTAATCTCTGTGTTTATAACTGTACAGAACGTTTTTAGCTTGCTTAGATTGGGAGTTGCAAGTAAGATTAGAATCATTTTGAGTATATTTAACTAAGGGAAACTCGTTAGATTCGAGTGCAGTCCCCGCTGCTGTAATTGTAGAACACTTACTTGTTATTTCCATTCTTTGAAACAAGTTTCGAGGGAGAAGGAAAGTAAAGTCGACACTACATGAGCCAGAATACCTTATTAAATAAACGTAAACGACAACACTTTCGGGAGAAAAGTGTCAAATTAGTTTCATTGTCTTGACAATCCCGAAAAATAATAAGGATGTTTTGACATGAAAAAATTTACTTTCCTTTTTTTGCTACTTTGCTTCAGCTGCGAGGAAGAGACTAACCCAGATCAAAATTCGGAATTTTTGTTCGTAGCTTCTGAGGGTAATTATGGTGACTCCAATGGATCTATAACCATGTTCAACGGAAATGAAAAAATACATACCCTCGAAAATGTAGGCGATGTTGTTCAATCAATTCTCGTACATGATGACAAATTGTTTGTAGCTGTCAACAACAGCCATTTAATCAAAAGATTCACAATCACTGAAACAGGGCTTCAATTACCAGGAATTCAAATTAGTACCGAGAATTCCAGTCCTCGTGAAATGGTAGTTCTCGAAGACAATTTATATTTTACAAACTGGTTTTCAAAGGATATTAAAGTTCTCAACTTAACTACCTTCTCCATAGAAGAATCTATATCGATTGGCGGGGTTCCAGAGGATATAATCACTGATGGAAAAGACTTATGGGTTTCTGTGCCATCTATTGATATTTATGATCAGGGTTACGGCACATCTGTTGTAAAAATTAACCCGACAACCAAAGCAATAGAAGAGTCCTACGAAGTCGGTAATGGACCACAAAATCTACTCTTGGACGGAGAAAAACTTTGGGTTTCAAGAACATTTTATTCTTCTGACTGGTCTACAGCATATTTCGGATCAAGCTTGATTGATTTAAATACAAAGGAGGTTGAAATCAAAACATATGGTGCAGGCATGATTTGTGGAGGGAACTTGTTAAAATTAAATAATCAAGTTTACAGAACTGTTGACGGTGGAATTGCTCCAATTGATCAAAATCTAGACATTAACATTTCGCTAAAAATAGGTTCCTATGGTAGCCTCTATTCTGCCTCATCATCAAACCAAAATATTTATCTGGGACGTAGCGATGGTGTCGCTCCTGATTCCGTTTTTGTGCATGACGAAAACGGAAATTTGCAACACAATTTAATGTTAGAATCGGCTTACCCAGGTGATTATGAATTTTGGGAGCCGAACTAATCATAAAACTCCCACCCAATTTTGAAGATGATTTGACCTCCGAGGCTGGGGAGTGCAGGGTGAGTGAAAAATCGATGATCTTTTTCAGAGTCAAGTTCGTTTAAAATAATATCGTAAACATTATACCATTCAAATGAAAAGGATAAGCTATTTACATAAGCAGCTATTCCAGCATTGAATATGTTTTTGAAACTAGCCATCTCAGCTCTGCCCTCACTAAACATTGGTATTTTTTCAATCGGGTCTATAAAATATCCAGATTTTCTCCTATTCAATCTGTTATAATCTCCTGTCAACTCTAATATCATATGGTCTTGAAAGAGCTTGAAATTACCTTCTGCTTTTAGTGATAATATCGTTCCATAGCCCGATGAGCGCAGGGACAATGGATCCTGCATTTTGTAAGATAATTTTAAACTAAAGTTGTCTGATATTGAACTGTTTAGTATAAGCTTAATTCCTTTGTGTGCTAGAGTAAAATTAGATGATTCAGAAAATATTCTTTTCCAATAATTAGCATCATCTTTATTGTAAAATAATGTCAATTCTCCATCAATATGCTGTTTATTAATAGCTAAAGTGCTACTTACGCAATTATTATTATAGGAGCTTGGTGTGTTATCCTTCTTAACAATTATAAAATAAGGGTGAGCGTTGACTCTTTCGGATTGAAATTGAAAATAAGCTGACAATGATTCTAATTTTTTTTTCAGCCTCA
>CAJWHU010000084.1 GCA_913041325.1 uncultured Fidelibacterota bacterium
ACTTGAATGTCATCAATTAAGCTATCAATCTCTTTTAATTTTCCATCGAAAGATGGCTCAATTCCAAAATCAATAACAATTCCTCTTGAACTTCTGTTTTTAAATGGTACGCTAACTCTAGACCCAACGTGGATAAAGCCATGCAATTTTTTAGGTATAGTATATGTAAATGTTTTAAAATTTGATATGGGCAATGCAACTTCAGCAAACATGATGAACTTTTGGAGAGCTTACCTATTTAGGGTTGGAGTGCCAAAGTAAGTAATCATTTAAATCCGGTAAATACTACGTATGTACCTCGATTATGATTTAATTACATATAACTTTACATCGCCTATCTTTTCGGTTGCAACCTTAACAGAGATATGATATATCCCAAGCGCTTTTATCGGCTCTGGTAAGAGAATTGCGCTGCGCTTTATATTAATACCTTTTTGCTCAAGCGCTCTTTGAATATCGGTAACAGTAATTGAACCAAACATTTTATCTTCCTCTCCAACCTGCGCCTCAATTGTTATCTCAGTCTTTGATAAAACTTTTAACAATGAATCAAAAGACGCATTTTCACGATCTTTTCTATTTAGTTCAGTGGTCCTTTTTTCTTCAGAAATGGCTATGTTTCGCTTAGACGCCCTCAGCGCTATTCCTTCAGGAATTAATTTATTTCTTGCAAAACCAGGCTTAACACTGACTACATCACCAGCTGTACCTAGCCCTTCATGGTCCTTAAGTAAAATAATATCCATTATAACCTCCTATTCACTGCCTCTCTCCACATAGGGCATCAGCGCAATCGACCTTGCTCTTTTTATTGCTTTAACAAGTTTTCTATGCATTTTTGCACTAGTACCGGTAACTCGGCGAGGCATTATCTTTCCTTGGTCATTGACAAACCGACGAAGCAATTTTACATCTTTATAGTCAATTACAGTAATTCCATTTTCTTTAAAATAACAGAATTTATTTCTATTTTGAAATGTCATCAGTCAACCTCTTCTTTTATATTTTTATTTGGATAGGCTTCTGGCGAATCTTCAGGATTTTCAGCAGATGAATTATTTTTAGAATCAGAGGATTTTTGATCTGCTTTTTTTAGCTCTTTTTCTTCGGAATAGACTTCTGGCTTATCATCCAACAGAACTGTCATATGGCGTAAAACTGAATTGTTTAATCTCATCCAAGTTTCATACTCAATCATTTTCTCTCGATCACCACCTTCAAATTGCATAATTATAAAAGATCCATATTTTTGTCTATCTATTGGATATGCGAGCTTTTTTTTGCCCCATATTCTATGGTTTATAATTTTTGCTTTTGTTTTTTCTAACTCTTTTCCAATCTCACCTATTGTTTTTTCTAGAGTTTTGTTTTCTAGATTAGGGTCAACTATATAAAGTGTTTCGTAAAACGACATAATCACTCCTTATTCTTTACGATAATTATTTTAATAGTGGCGCTATAACCAATGACACTACTGACATCAACTTGATTAGTATGTTTAAAGATGGCCCAGATGTATCTTTGAATGGATCTCCAACTGTATCTCCAACAACGGCTGCTTTGTGGGCTTCCGACCCTTTGGTTAATTTAATATCGCCAATTGAAACCCCTTCCTCTATCATTTTTTTAGCATTGTCCCAAGCCCCCCCTGCATTTGATTGAAAAATTGCCATTAGCACACCGGAAACGGTGACACCTGCAAGAAGACCACCAAGAGCTTCAGGCCCGAAAAAATAACCTATCAGTACTGGCGTAATTACCGCCATTAACCCTGGCTTCACCATTTCTCTAATTGCAGATTCTGTAGATATCTGAACACAACGATCATGATCTGCTTTGGTCAATGCATCATTGTAGAGATTACGGTCTTCATCACTCCAATCTTTTTCATCTTTCAAGTTCATTAACTCGAGTGCTTTTTTTAATTCTGGAATATCTCGGAATTGTCTTCGGACTTCTTCAATCATAGACATAGCTGCCCTCCCAACAGCACTCATTGCTAACGAGGAAAATAAGAAAGGGAGCATTCCGCCGAGAAATAAGCCAGCCATAATAATTGGATTTGATATGTCAATGCTACTGATACCACTCTGGACCATATAAGCAGCAAAGAGAGCAAGTGCAGTAAGCGCGGCGGATCCTATTGCAAAACCTTTCCCAATTGCAGCAGTTGTATTTCCAACTGCATCTAATTTATCAGTACGTTTTCGAACTTCAGATGGCAATTCGGCCATTTCAGCAATGCCGCCCGCATTGTCAGATATTGGACCGTAAGCATCTACTGCTAATTGTATTCCTGTGTTCGCAAGCATACCTAGGGCTGCCATGGCTATACCATATAAACCAGCGAAATGATATGCAGCAATAATTGCTGAGGCAATAATGATAGTGGGCAATGATGTAGATTGCATTCCAACACTAAGACCCGAGATGATATTTGTAGCAGAACCAGTAATTGATTGTTGTGCTATTGATTTAACAGGTGAAGTGCCTGTGCCTGTGTAATATTCTGTAATAATACCGAGACCAAGACCAGCGGCTAGTCCAATAATGGTTGCATAAAAAACACCCATTTTTGTAAACAGCTGTTCGCCTTGAATAAATGTACCAGGCAAAAATGTATTGATTAATAGGAACATCACACATACCATAATCGCAGCACTTCCAAATTCGCCTTGATTTAATGCTTTTTGAGGATCTCCACCTTCTTTAACGGATACTAAAAAAGTTCCAATAATTGAAACTAAAACGCCTGCTGCAGCAATAAACAAAGGAAGCAAAACAAAATTTATATCGAACTGTCCGGCTGTTAATATACTGGCACCGAGAACCATAGACCCTATAATTGAGCCAACGTACGACTCAAACAAATCTGCTCCCATTCCTGCAACGTCCCCAACATTATCTCCGACATTATCAGCGATAGTAGCTGGGTTGAGAGGATGATCTTCAGGAATTCCTGCTTCCACTTTTCCGACAAGATCAGCCCCTACGTCTGCTGCTTTTGTGTAAATGCCTCCACCAACACGAGCAAACAGCGCAATAGATGATGCGCCCAATGAAAACCCCGAAATCACGTTTAAAACCGTCAAAATGTTGGTTTTCTCTGAGCCAAACATATTTACATATAGAATGAGTAGCCCACCTAGACCCAACACCCCTAACCCTACAACACTAAGACCCATAACTGAACCGCCACTAAAAGCTATATTTAACGCACTCGCTAGTCCTTCACGCGCAGCATTTGTGGTACGATTATTAGAGCTTGTTGCAACTTTCATGCCTATGTAACCTGCAAGACCTGAAGTTAATGCACCGACAACAAATGAAAATGAGATCATTGCGCTTGAGTCACTTCTCCCATTATTAACATAACCAAGAATGACTGCTACAGCCAATACAAATAATGCTAGGACTCTGTATTCTGCTTTTAAAAAAGCCATCGCACCGTCGGCAATGCTCTTTCCTATAATTTTCATGCGCTCATTGCCTTCACTCTGGGATTCAATCCAGCTTTTTTTCCAGAAAGAAAATGCTAAAGCTAGAACTCCTGAAATAAGAACATAAATTATACTAGTATCCATTAAATGATATTCCCCCTCATTATGAATTAAATGTACCCATGGCCCGATTTAAGTCCACCGATGCTATGCAATGCATAGCCTCTACGCAACGATTAATCATAATATCAACCTGCTTTTTGCTTCTTTTTTTGAAAGGCTTGAGTACATATTTTTCTGACGGCCGGATATCCTCCGATATCTCAGCGATTCCTAATCTTATTCTTGGAAACGAACCGGTTTTTACATGATGTATAACATTTCTTAGCCCACCATGACACCCATCACCGCCTTTTGGGCGAATGCGGATAGTACCTAGCGGCAGGTCTACATCATCTAGCACGACTACAATCTGAGAAGGCAGTAAGCCCCAGCGAAGCATTACATCTTTAACTGCTCTACCACTCTTGTTCATCATTGTTGTAGGCTTAACCAGCAAAACTTGACTCCGTTTGTTTTTTGAAAAAACATATTCCCCGTTCCCAAGCTGAAAACTCATTCTATTCCTGTGAGAATATTGGTCAATGGCCCAGAACCCTGCGTTGTGCTTCGTATTGGAGTACGAATCTCCAATGTTACCAAGCCCTACAAATGCTATCATGAGCTCTCATTTTTACCATCAGAGTCTCCTTGTGCCAAGTTTTCTTCTTTATCCACTCCTGAGGTATCCTCTTTTGAATCTGAAGGGGTGTCAGAGTCTTCATCTTCATCAACTAATGCTTCAGATACTTCCTCCTCTACAGCTGGTGGCGTTACAGAAACAATATTCAACGTAGGGTCTGATGTAATATCTACATCATCTAAATCGATATGCAAATCAGCAACACTTTTTGCCGAGTTGAGTTCTAAATCTTCGATATTGAGCTCAATGTTTTCGGGCACGTCTGTTGGGTAGCAACTTATGTCAACTTGATTTAGTGATTGTGATAAAACGCCTCCCTCTTTTACACCAACTGATTCACCAACTAACACAATTGGGACTGAAATAGAAATTTTTTCAGAGCGCCTAACACGCATTAGGTCCACGTGAATAATTTCATCACTCACAGGGTGGTATTGAATCTGCTTTATCATCGTAAATTGGCTTTTGCCACTTTGATCTATTTCAAAAATTCTTTGCCCAGATTGCATTGCTTGAAACAAGGCTGATCTTTCAATAGATATGTTGACCGACTCCTCCCCAGCATAATACAGCACGCCAGGGACAAAACCGCTTTTTCTCACTTTTTTTGCACCTCTTGATTTGTGATCTGTCCTGCTTGATACATCTAGTTTATAGTAGGATGAGGTCATGCTTTTTCTCCTTTTAAAATTCAAATAGAGCACTGAGGGATTCACCATCATGCACTCTGCTAATTGCTTCGGCAAACAATCCCGCAGCTGAAACAGTTTCTATTTTTTCGATTTGTTTTTCCTCAGGAATCAAAATTGTATCTGTAACGATTAACTTATCGATGACTGATTCGTTGAGACGCTGAACTGCGGGACCCGAAAGTACGCCGTGAGTTGCCACTACAGTTACAGAGTTTGCACCTTTAGCGATAGCCGCATCCGCTGCACTAACAGTAGTTCCAGCAGTATCGACCATATCATCAATAATTAACACATCAAGGCTATCTAAATTGCCAATCAAGTGATTAACTTCGGCCTGGTTGGGAGCGAACCTCCTTTTTTCAATTAAAGCAAAGTGCATGCCCAAAGTTTTGGCATAGCTTTGACTCATCTTAGCTGAGCCTATATCGGGCGCAAGCACGACTGTTTTTTCTGGATTGAAATTGTTGTTTTTGATAACGCTATAAAATATTTTCCGGCTGTAAAGATTATCAAACGGGATTTTAGCAAAACCTTGTATTTGTGTAGAGTGAAGATCCATAGTAATAATTCTATTCGCGCCCATCGCTGACAAAATATCAACTATAACCCTAGAGGAAATAGGCACTCTTGGTTGATCTTTTCTATCCTGACGTCCGTATCCAAAGTATGGTATAACGACTGTAACAGTACCAGCAGATGCTCTTACTGCAGCGTCGATCATCAGAGCCAATTCTATGATATTTTCTGACGGTCCATTCGTAGACTGAATTAAGAAAACATCGCAACCCCTGATATTTTCTTCGTATTTTACCCATATTTCACCATCAGAGAATGTTTTAATTGATATTTCTCCTAGGCTACGATCAAGGACGGAAGCAATATTTAATGCAAGTGGTGGATTAGCACGACCACTAAAGATTTTTAATTTATTTTTCAAATTAATTTACTTTTACTAGCTGGGGCGCAGGGATTCGAACCCCAACTGCCTGGACCAAAACCAGGTGTACTACCATTATACTACGCCCCAAATTATTTGCTATATAAGCATATTTCTAATCGGATTTGCTATAAAAGTAGTGTGTTCAGGAAAGAGTGACTTGGCGCTTTTAGCTTGCACTTCATCGTCATAAATTCCAAACACAGTCGAGCCGGAACCCGACAGACTTACATACTTAGGCCCAGAGGACAAAAGCTTCTCTTTTATTTTTGCAATCTGTGGATATGCTGGAATAACAATTGATTCAAAATCGTTCTCAAAAAGCTTGAAAGAAGGTATTTTTTCTCCCAAAATATCCTTAAACTTAAGTTCTTCTTTATTTGTCTGCAAAATTTTTTTACACTTACTGTATGCCCACCCAGTCTCTATTCCTTGGTCCGGTATCACTAGCAAATAAGAGCCTTCAATACAACCATTGTGGGCAGTTAAGTTTTCGCCAATGCCTGATGCACTTTGCAAGCCTCCGGTTAGAAAAAACGGGACATCGGCCCCCAAGCGAATTGCAATAGATTTTAGATCACTATATGGTAAGTCCAATGAGTATATCTCACATATCCCTTTTAAAATGGTCGCAGCATTAGAAGACCCACCGCCCAAGCCGCTTTTGATAGGTATTTTTTTTTCTAAATTTATAGAAACACCTCCAATGTCAAAATCTTTAGAAAGCTCTTTCCAGGCAGTAACACATAAATTTGAATCATCATTTTTCAACCAATTAACGTTGGAAACAAAATTACAACCATGTTC
>CAJWHU010000085.1 GCA_913041325.1 uncultured Fidelibacterota bacterium
TAAGACCTAGAGCTCTAGGATAATATTTTATCGATTGCACCACCTGACCCGATAGTGAAATTACGCTTAAATCCAAATAAGCTACTGACCCGCTTAGGTTAACGAGAACACTAAAATTATCATTGAAAGGATTTGGATACATCTCAATTAAGTTAAAGCCCTTGCTACCAATGGGCTCTTCAAAATTGGATAAAGAGATGTTTGCATCATTAGGGCTTGGCGTTAAATAGTCCCATTCATTTTGCCAAACTCTTCCAAAACTAACATCAGTATTTTGTTGAGGAAAACTAACAGAGTCCAAAATTGTTTGCCCATCAGGCATGACTAAAGCTATAAATTCTCCATTTGATGAAAGCTTAAAATTGCTGTGTAATGTACCTTGCTCCTGATCTTCGTCGCACCATATGATCATGTAACTTTGAGGAGCTATACTCGAACCAACATCTGGAAATTTCCATTTTGAAAGATTAAAAATCTTGTCGGTTAGGTAATAGCCAGCAAGGTCAACTGAACTATTAGAATAATTGTATAATTCAATCCAATCATCATATTCACCTGCCTCATCTGCATTTATGGTCTCATTTTTGGCCAATAGTTCATTTATAACTACGGGTTGATTTGCAGAATCTATGATTTTAAAAGTATTAAATCCATGAACAGGGTAGCGGTCAATTCCTTCAGCGCCATACACTTGCAGATACCAATCATAATCACCCTCAAGTAGAGGGATGATTTTTGTAGTCCATCTATCATGATCCTCAATGCGCATGCTAGAAATGTCTGGATTATAACCTAGGATCGAGGTTGACCATGTATTTGAACCCTGCAATTTAAAAAACAAGTTAAACATGGTTTCAGAGTGATTAGCGATCAAAGCTGAACTGAAAGTGATAGTATCGCCTACAGAGGCAGTCCCTCTATTTATTTCTGTATCATATATAATAGGTAAATCGTGAGAAAAATCTAATTGTTCTTGGAGGGTACTTTTTCTATTTTGAAAAAACTCCAAAATACCTTGCTTAACGTGAGCAACTGAAAAATTATCACCATAACTATCGCTGAAATCATCAATAGTAAAATCATAATCTAAAGTTCGATAGGTATCATCATTTGCGGACGAGTATAGATGATCAACATAATAGTCCAATTTTTGTTCAATGGTATCGAGATCAATCACATTACTGAGGTAAAATTGCAGAAAATGTGAATAAATATCTCTGTATCGGCTTTTTGAAAATAAATATTCAGTCAGTGGCCTTCCATCGCTGTCAATAACAGGGTAATCATATGGATCTACAGAAGACCAATCGATATTAAACCAGTCAACACTTAATGTGTTATCATAATCGTATGGTATCCAGTGTATCAAATCATCAGAGGGGTCATGATAAAGGTAAAAATTGTTCCTTAAAAAACGATAATCATCCCACCCGCCTAAAATAACATTCATTGCAAAATATTGTAACGCCTCTTTTGTATCTAAAACTAGGTCTAATGAGTCAGGGTTTTGATTAATTACTCTAATTAATCTTGCAAGCTTGCTGTAGTTATATTCATCTTTGTTTGTTTTAAGTTCGTAAGGGCGTTCTTCATTATGGTAAGGATGATAATCCTCAGGGGAATTGCCCCTGTAGGTTAGATCAGCGGGCCAAACACATTTCCAAAGATTTCCACTACCGTTGGAATAATTTTTTGCAACAAAACTATCATCAATATGCTCGATTGAAATGTAAAGACCATAGTAACTACCATTAATGTATAGCTTAGCATGGCTCGCTCTGCTGCTCACAATACCAACTTCCTGAAATATATCCCAGCATAGCTTAGACCGCACAATTGAAGGATCGTTGTGTTCACCATTTAAATTTAATTTTTCAACGTTATAAAAATCCCTGCCTCCAACGAAGTGGTTGAAGTCGACTTTGAATGATTTTTTTTCAGAGTTTCGAGAGGTATTGCCGCGAACTCTGAAAGCAACTGAATCTATTGTTTCATTTATGTATGCATTCTGAAATTCTATCGATGCTACATGCATAGAGTCGCTCCAAGGATTTTCATACATCCACTCAAGTCCATCTGCGCTCATGCTGATATTGATTATTGCTATTTCACTATCATCATATATCTTCCAAGATTCATCAGCAACGCCAAATGAAAAACTGATTAATAGTAATAATTTATTTTTCAACGAGGAAAAAATCATGTGAGTATGGTTCCATGATGATTGAGGTCATTTCACTTCTTTTATCAATGATTCGATTAGTCGTCATGCTTCTGATGTGGCTATATGGCATTGGTATTCGTATTTCTGGATTGAGGGTATTTGGGCCATTGTTTATTGCACATATCATCTGCTCATCAAAGTATGTTTTTAGGGTTACAAATAAAGTTCCCTTGCTTATCAAAATTGTTTGATCACCAATGGATAGACTTGGATAGTTTTTTCTCAACCGATTGATATTTTTAAATTTCTCCAGAAGCTTTTTCTCATCGTCGTCGATATTAAATTTCATCGGTCTTCTGTTGCCAGGGTCGAGCTCTCCAACTAATCCAATTTCTTCGCCATAATAAATAATTGGTATTCCTGGTTGGCTGGAATTAAAAGCGTGATAATTTGCCAATTTTTTGTATGCGCTTTTATTTTGCGTAGCGGTTACAGGGCTGTTGAATGCTCTATCAACACCGTTTTCTGCAAGGGATATTTGTCCATCAGCATACGATATGAAACGTAGTTGGTCATGACTGCTTGTGATATTTCCCATTAGGTGTATAGGACCAAAGTTTACAGCATTCTGATGTATTATTTGTTTCAGACCAGCAAATTCAGGTTGATCATCGCTAAATAAATTTCTCGTGTTAAAGTAAATACCAAAGTTGAATTGGGCAGATAGTTCGGATGGATTAACATAGGATAGAATCAATTCATCAGAGCCAAAGGTTTCACCAATTTGGTAAATAACTTTTTCTGGATATAGTTGGTTTATGCTCCTAGTTAACTTTTTCCAGAACTTGTGTGGAACATGTTTCACAGCATCCTGTCTGAAACCATCTAAATTATATTCACTCAGCCACCATAGGGCATCTTGCACAACTTTATCAACTGCCTCATCAGACTGTACAAAATTATATGAAGGCAAAAACTCGTCGAACCAAGTGGTCAACCTTGTGTCACCATCCCATTTTCTAATATTTACGCCACCGTCATCCATTTCTAAATCTCCAAACCAATCTCTGTTGTTCTTAAAATATGGATGGTTCTGATGGACATGGTTAGAGACAAAATCAAGTATTATCTTTATTCCAAGCTCATTAGCTGTTTTCACTAACTCCTTGAGATCTTTAGAGGTACCGTACCTCCGATCAATCTCCCTCGGCTTAATAGGCCAATAACCGTGGTAACCAGTAAAAGTTCGATTGGGCTCAATATATTCTACCCAGCTGCTATCAGGTTGAGTTTGAACAGGCGATAACCAGATGGTATTTATCCCCAAGTCCGAAAAATAATTATCATTTATTTTTTCAATGATTCCCCTAAGATCACCACCAATAAAATTGGTAAGGTAATGTAATTTGGAATCAAGAATACTCTCATTATTAGATGAGTCTCCATCATGGAATCGATCAACCATTGGATTATACATTATCGATAGGTACCACGAATCAGAATCGCTATCAATTGGCTTGCCACCTGAAATAATGGTATGATTCTCTGGTGAATAAATTCCCTGACTGTTTACAGCAAAAACTCGCAAGGAACCATCACTAAAGTTTGAGATGTCAACGATGAGACCCGTCTTTTCATCATTGAGACTACCATAATTGTTAACTATTTGATTGTTGAATAAAATTAAAAAATCCAACAGCTTTTCTGGGTTACCTTTGTCATATAAATCAAAAAATAATGTCTTATTTCTTTTGAAGCTTTTTAATAATTGTGTGGTGTTTTCTCGGTACATACTTGAGTAGTCAATCTGCGAATTCCAACCTCCAGCATTATTTGAAACAATATTTGTATTATCAGGATCAAGTATTTCATCACCGTCAACAACAAACTTGTATTCATGAGTTTTTGGTTCTAGATATATAAAAGTAGAATAATAATTACCATCCAATTTCATCGGGAGTGAGTTTCTAGACCAATCATTGAACTGCCCCATCACGAAAACATCTGATGTTGTATCTAATTTTATTTTGAACTCATGCCTCACCATGGGAACATATCTTATAATTACACTGAAATTTTCCTTCCCAGCTTTTAGCTTTAATATCTCAATACCAGCGTGTTCTCTAATTCCGTTGATTATTAGTTTGTGGTTCTCAAGCTTATGCGAAGAGTGTTCGGCAAATGCTAGATGGGGCTCACCCGTACGGAAATAATTGGAAAGCTCCAACGTATCGATGCTGCCCATTTTTACATTAATTAAAGGTATAGTGTATAAAGATGAAATATTTTGCTTAGTATCGCAACCAAATACTATGAAAAGTAGCGAGAAAACTATTAATTTTTCTTTTAACCTAAACAAGCTATCAACATTTCCGTTTAACATAAGAGAGGCTAACCTTCGAACAATGAAATATTTAAAAATAATTAATTATGTATTATTATTTATCATGCTTAAATCATGCTCAACTAAGCAAAATTCATACCCCCTAAGTTATGGATATATTTTAACTGATCAGGGGGTTGAATTTAGACTCTACGCACCATCTTCGGATGAAGTATTTCTAGTTGTATTTGATAAGGCAGAAGATACGAAAGGGTCCGAATATCCTATGAGTGAAGAACCAGAGGGCGAATGGTTTTTCAATCTAAAAAATCACGGAGTAGGCACCATGTACGGTTTTAGACTCATTGGTCCAGACAATGATTCAAATGTCATAGTGGCGGATCCATACTCTAAAGCTACTATTACGCAAAATAACTGGAGACATGTGGCCAAGTCACTTGTAGTCGATGATAGTTTTGACTGGCAAGGAGATACCTGGCTTAAAATGAAAAGTGAAGACCTAATTATATACGAAGCCCATTTAAGGGATATGACTATCCACTCCTCGTCAAATTCAAAAGCTAGCGGTACCTACATTGGTTTTGTGGAGGAGGGTCAAAATGGAGGAATTGAGCATTTAAAAAAACTAGGTGTAAACGCAGTGCAATTTTTGCCTCTCTGGGACTTTGCCAATTTTGAAATACCATATAAAAAAGAAAAAGGCGGTTTTTATAATGACTGGAACCCATATGAAAGAAATCATTGGGGATATATGCCAACTTTTTTTATGGCTCCGGAAAGTTACTACAGTTCCTCATGGACAAACGAACTAGATCAATGGAACGGTATTGATGGTAGGGCGGTCTCTGAAATGAAAACTATGGTCCGTGAACTGCATAAAAATGGAATAGCAGTTATTATGGATGTTGTAGTAAATCATGTCTCAAACTATGATTGGCATCCATTGAAATACATTGATAAAGAAACTTACTTTTTGTTAAATGAGGATGGTACGTACAAATCCCAGTGCTGTGGCAATCTACTTGATACTGATCACCCTAAAGTCAAAGAGTATATTTTGGAATCTCTAAAGTACTGGATGGTTAACTATCACATAGACGGGTTCAGGTTTGATCAATGCTACCTTCTATCAGCTGAAACGTCTCAACAGATAGCAACTGAACTGAAAAAAATAAATCCAAATTTGATCCTATACGGTGAGGCGTGGGGAAACAGAGAAAGCGAATTTTCAGAAATGGGTTGGGGGTCATTTAATGCCAGGTTCCGAGACGTTTTAAAAGGTGAGCTTCACAATAGAGATGTTAAAGGTTATCTATTAAACGGATTTAGACCGGGCGAGGATATTGAGGATTTAGAATGTATTTTATCTGGAACATCATCTGGAAAACATCCAACGTATAAGTCGCCAAAACATTCAATAAACTTTCTTGAGGTTCATGACAACTACTCATTTAATGACTACATAAGAATAGGTCTCAATCTAGTTCGTGAGGGGGATGTCATTAATAATCCTTCAGAGTTTACCAAGCTGAACAAACAACAAATGAAAATAAACAAGCTCGGAGCATTATTCTTGCTCACAGCTCAAGGCATACCACTTATCCACCAGGGCCAAGAGTGGGCGCGGTCTAGAATCGTTGCCAAAACAAACGCCCCCGATAATAATGTTGGTAAAATAGATAATAATTCTTACAATAAAGATAACGAAACTAATTGGGTTGACTGGGATCAGCTAAAAATAAATGCGAAATTAATAGACTACTATAAGGATCTAATAAAAATACGAAAATTATATCCTCAATTCAGGTACGCCGACCCCTCTAAAGTTAGTTTTGAGAGATACTCAGATCGTAGCCTAGGCTATTTTGTAAACGAAGAAATTGCAGTTATTTTTAATGGAAACTATGATAGTATGATAAATATCAAAATGCCTGAAGGAAGGTGGAAACTAATTCTGGATGAAAACGGATTTGATACCAGCGGCGTAAAAATAATTGAGGGTGATTTAAGCGTTGATCAAGGATCTGGAATTATTTTAGTAAAAATATAAACTCTGTAATAA
>CAJWHU010000086.1 GCA_913041325.1 uncultured Fidelibacterota bacterium
TACAGAAAAACAGCCATAATAAAAGGGCTAAAAGCTGTATTCAATAAATTAACATAGTTGTTTGTCATCCACGCTCTACCGGATACTAAGGTTGCATCTTGAACCCTTTCTTCAATCATTTTTCCATCTGGCGTTTGAAATTTTCCTTGCAGCGATGCTCCAACAATTGAATCGAAGATAGATCCCAAAAATCCAGAAACAATTATTCCGAAAAAAACTAAGCTGTGAACTGGCATAATAAGCAATGCTATTAAACCAATCACTAAGCTTCCAACCAGCGATCCTGCCGTACCAATGAGGGTCACACCGCCTGAAGTACCATGGTTCATTTTTTGAAAGCTCAATATGGATACAGGATGCTTTTTAGATAGTTTTCCAAACTCAGTTCCCCATGTATCAGATGCAGCTGATGCCACTGAGGAGAGATATAAGTATATCAAAGTTGGATCATTCCAGAAGAAGTCTAATATGCAAATAATTAGAGCAATGCCTCCGTTAGCATACACTTGTGCAATATCACGACCTGTACCATTAGATTTATGAAATTTTGGCTTTAATACGCCACTTAGTGCGGAACTTAAAATGAAAAAAACAGAAATAGGGATAAGATAGATGAAGGATCCAAAAATCGTAATAAGGATCCCCATCACTATTGCGCCAAGACATCCGCTTATTGTTAAAGCCTTGAGATAATATGCAATCAAAAAGCTGAATACTATAAAAATAACTGTAAAAACTTTATCATAAGATACTGTATTTAGATTAATATAAAACGGGTCTTGAAAGATTTCAAAAAAGCCAATCATGAACAAAATTGATATAATTGGTATTGAAAGATTGTCAGTTCCTTTGTAGCTGACACTTTCTGCTATTGTTGCGGCAGTTGAAACAAAAAGAGAAAAAACGAAAATCAAGATCAATGAAAATTCTAAAAGTAGATTTCCCACAATAATGATTATAAAATTTGTACACAAAAAAAATGCAATTGTTCCCTGGATGGTCTTTTCATCTCTCCAAACACTGAAATAGTTAGGTGATTTTACTGAATTTCCCACCTGAGATGCTGCTGGGTCAGCAATGGCGAGTGTTAATATGCTCATTATTAGAAATTCTGGATATTCCCAAAATCCAGCGACCAATATTAAATAAGCCAATGGGAAATATATAGTTCCAAATGTTTCTCTATCTTCAGAGTGTAAGCTTTTTAAACTGATATATTGATGGGAGATTATGTTTAAAAATAAAAACAGTATTGCAATTAAAATTGGGTAATGGTTATACTTGAAAAAAAATGGAGATAATGATGAGTATACTCCAACTACTAAATGAACAATGTTTCGTGTTGAATATGAAGATAAGTACTCTTTTCTGTGCATAACTTCAGCTATGAAAACAATTATCAGAGTTAGCAACATGAAAAAAATAAAGGTCGACCACTCATTACTAGTGGAAACCCAAGCAGAATTAGTCATCTTAAAAGTTATTCAATGGGCTCTGTAATCGCAACGGAAGATCATCTAAAATAAAAATTTTTAATAAACATTAATCGCGGAGCATTTATTATGATTGTATCAGTAAACAAATTTGTAACGAGGCAAGTAAAAGGTTCAGGTAAAACATATGCAAAGTCATTGACTTTTGATCAAATAGCCGAACATGCTGAAAAACAAATGTTAAAAAATTATTTTAAAAACGGATACCGGGAGGGTATCAGAGTTGTAAGTGTAGATGAGAGCTTGGTTTCAGATTTCGTATGTCCATTTGTCAAGCTAAAAAAGGATACTAAGCTAGTTTCAAAATTAGTCAAAAGAAGAGATCATGAGGATTTTTACATTCAAACCAGGGCAATCGATGAGGAGCCAGAAAAAACAGGAAAAGTAGAATTAATTTTATATCATCATGATGTATTGGTTGAAAATAAGGAAAACAGTTCAGATGCTGAATGGGAACTGGTAAGCATAAATGCAATTCCGGCAGGTCTTGATAAATTACCAATGGGACCAGTAACAATGATGAGAAATCAATTAAACTTAAAAGGCGGCACGAAAGCTTTATACCGATCACAGGATTGGGCAGAATCGATTAGATTTTGGCAGGGTTATGCCGCAATTGAGCCAAAAAACTGAATATCATAAAGATGTTTACTATTATGCTTTGAATAATTAAGTTTTAGCATAAAGCCATTCAGGTAATCCGAAAATATTTGGCAAAAAAACCGAGGTAACATGAAGGGGAAGATCATTTACATCAAGCCTTCTTCCATTGCTTGTAGCGTTATAGCGTACTTGTTGATAATGACTTCGTTCATTTTCAGTCAAGGTTATGATGTCACTGGTAGAGCATTTAATGAAGAAGGAAAAAAACTGGGCCCAGTCAGGCTAGTGGTATATGACCAAGACAAGAAGAAGGTCATAGAGGTTGAAACGCCTAACAATGGTAAGTTTAAGTTAAAAAACATTCCCGATGGCAAATATACAATGAATATATATGGTCCAGACGGGTATGGTAAAACAGAAAATTTCTCGGTTAGCGGAGCTAAAGTATCGGACTTTAATCCTGCACTTAATCCAAATCCAGATCAGGTGCAACTCAGAATGGAAGCTGCAGGTAACGGAGCATCACTTAACTGGCAAGCAGTTTCAGGCGCTAAAGATTATGTCGTCTATCGTGACAATAATGAGATAGCAACTGTTAGAGAAACATTTTATTTGGATGAGGTAGATCCGGGCAAAACGTATGCCTATAATGTGGTAGTAATTAAAAATGATCAAACCATGGGCACTAGGTCTATAACGGAGTATGGTAAAGCGTCAATGCCTCCTCCTGAAAACCTTGCAGCGGAGCCAAAGAAGAACACAATCAAATTAAACTGGGACGCGGTTGAAAATGCAACCGGATATACAATTTATCGTGATGGAGAAGAACTAAATTCTACTCCTGACAATTCATATACTGATTTCAAATTAAAGTATGAGACTGAATACTCTTACACGGTAGCAACTCTTGACCACCACTCAAACGCGGGAAATCAGTCAGTAAGTATATTCACTTCTACACATCCAGAAATACCAAAAACAAAAGGGTTGAAAGCGGAAAGTGGTGCAAACCAAGTCACGCTAAACTGGAAGTCAGCTAAAAACAGCATCAAATATTACATATATCAAAATGGTAGCCTTGTTGACTCTACAACAGGCCTTACAGGAAGTATAGTAACAGAAGCTGGAACCGAAAATTGTTTTTCAGTAGCAGGAGTAGATAAGTACGGTTCAATTGGTCCCAGATCTGATGCCGCTTGTGACAAAAGTCAATTTAGCCCACCTGACACAATCAATGTTGTTAATGATAGAAGAAATAATAATTTAATAAGCTGGTCATTTGTGGAGGGTGCGAGCTCATATAACTTGTACGCAAATGGTAAATTGCAAACAAATACTACAAAGAACGAAATCAACCTAAAAAGTCTTAAATGGGATACAGAGTATACATATTATTTAACCTCTCTGACAGAAGATGGTGTAGAGGGCCCACCTTCAGGCGAGTATAAAGTAACAACTGCAAAAATATTCATCATTGAGGGATTATTGCTCGATGAGACTGGAGATGCTAAAAATGTCGATCAGGCTAAGGTGTTTCTTTACGACTCCTCCGGTACGGAACTTCTTGAGGAGTACGTTGTTGCTAGAAACGGAAAATTTCGGTTTGAAAATGAAATAATTGCTGACAATTACACTATAATGGCCTACGGAAACGGGAGTGGAAATGGAGGCGATAGGGTTGAAGTTATAGATAAAGACATAACAGATCTAGAGATAAATCTTTCAACCGAAGGATTGAGGTCTAACGTAAGGGTTGAAAGAGGTGTTGGTCAATTAACTATACACTGGTCAGATATACCACAAGCAAAATCATATAATGTGTATAAAAATGATAGATTGGTAAAAAACACCATTGGTGACACAACCTATGTTGATATTGTAGCTCCAGGAGTTCCAACCTCATATTTTGTTAGGTCAATTGACCTGTATGACCTTGAGGGCCCGCTGTCTAATACGGTTACTGAAAAAGCATCATTTCCTCCACCAGAGTTGACCATATCTGTGATAGCAGGGGGGTATGCAGTTGAAGGTAGTGGTAGGTTAATTAATCTGAGTTGGCCTGCTGTTCCTGGTGTAGAAAAATACGCTTTATACAGGGATGGGGAGTTACTAACAAAACAATCAGAACTAGTGTATGAAGAAAAAGACCTATCATGGAACACAAAATACGTTTACGAGATTAACTCCATAGATTCAGATGATTTAGAGGGTGTTAATTTTATTGATTCAGTACTAACCCATCCTGAGGTAACAGCTCCAAAATTCAAGCTAGAAGGAAAAGTAAATTCAATTGAAATTTCTTGGGAAGCAATACCTGGAATGGCAGGTAAATACAAGATTTTTAGAAACGGAGGTAATATAGCTGATCTTGATGCTCTTGGTTTCATTGATCCAGTGACCCCAGGGAGTGAATACTGTTATACGGTAGCAGCGGAAGATACATTTAAAACCGTTGGGCCTGATGCTGAAATACAGTGCGCGAAAGCCTATTTTGCTCCGCCTGGTAATTTCACCGGCAGGGTACTACGAAACTATGCTGCTTTTACATGGGAGCCGGTGCTAGCAGCATCCGGTTATCGAATCTATCGAAATGGCGAGTTGATACTCGATACTCCCGATGCTACTGAATATGTTGACGCAGGATTAAAATATGACACCTATTATACTTACGAAGCTTGTAGTTATGATCAAGATGGCGACGAAGGTCCTAAGATCACATATCCTGTTACCACACACGAAGAGGTCCTGGCTGTTAGCCTCACTGCAGAAGCTGATCTTGAAAAAGTTACGTTAAAATGGGATAGGTCAAATTTGAGAGTCGATCACGTATACAGAATTTACAGAGATGGTGAAATGATTACGGCTATAACAAATACTACTTATGAGGACTTTGTGCCACCGGGTAAATTTTATTGCTATGATATTAAAGTTATGGATAAATATGATACTGAGGGGCCATCATCAAACACTGAGTGTCAAAAAATACTTGTTAATTTTCCAAGAATGTTAAAAGTAACTGGAGATGTCAGAAGAGTATTATTTAGTTTCAAACAAATGGTAGGTGCAGTTGCCTACAATATATACGAAGTAGATAAAGAAACAGATACACTGCGCTTTATGGCGAAAACAAAAAGCACATATTATGAAGATAAGGGTTTAGATTTTGACACAGAATACTGCTACCAGATAGCCAGCGAGGACGGTGATGGCGATGAGGGGCCAAGATCTCCTACAATGTGCGGCTATGTTCTCCCTCCGCCTCATCTTACGTTAATTGAGAAAAAGTTTATGGAAAATACAGGTAATGGGATGTTAGACGGCAGGGAAAATGGCTGGGCAATATTCAAAGTGGTAAACGATGGTAGAAGCCCTGCAAGAGAGCTGAAGCCATGGTTACAGCCGGAAGATGGCACTATGACCCCATCGCTTAAAATAGATTCTGTTGAGACGATTCCGATTTTGGGAGTTGGGGATACTCTTCAGGTTGAATTTTCAATATACGCAAAACTAAAAATAGAGAGTGGTGATAGGAATTTCTTTTTTAGAATGGAGGAGTTTTCTGGCATGGATCTAGAGCCAGAACCAATTTCCTTCCCGACTTTAAAAGTTACTCCTCCAAATCTTGTCGTTACAGATTTTGCAATAGACAATGAGTGGGGACAGCACTATGTTCCAACCAACGAGACGGCAACGGTTACTATTAGAGTACAGAATTTATCCGTTGGCTTGACAGATACAGCCAGTATTAAGTTTTCTAGGGACAGCTCATTCGTAAATCAAGACAAGGACGAGTTGTATGAATTCGGGCTTATAAAAGGGGGAGAACATATTGACCTCAGCTTTGAAGTGATGTCGAGAGCGGATAATTTTGTAATTGAACTTGAACTCTATGATTATTTTGAAACAACAAAAACTGTCCCCATATATATTGAAGCTATGAAATCATACAAGGGTAAAGAAGATTTGATGCTCTACGAGACACCTTATCCTAAAGATCTAACAGTTGGCAATAAAGCGATTTTACCAGAAATAGTAGCAAACATTCCAAAGGCAACCTTGGGCAGAGAGACAATTGGTATTGTCCTAGGTAATCAGACATTCTGGGACTCCACCATAGTGAGCAAATCCTCAACCATGGACAACGTTTCTCAGGTGAGAGAGTATTTCCACAACCTCTTTGGATTGTCTGATCACGAAATAATTCCAAGTCAATATTGGTTATTCAATGATGGCATTAGTAGTGGTGACTTCAAAACAATATTTGACCCAACCATTGGTTACATAAAGAAAAAAATTATTTCAAGTATTGAGTACTCTGAAAAAGATAGCATAGACCTGATAGTTTATTACTCGGGAGAAGGAACAACATACAACAACCAGAAAGTTCTAATCCCTTACGATGCTAATTTGTCCAAAAGCGCATCTTTTACTCAGTACAAGATCTGTACTCGGGCCTTGAAAAGCTACAGTC
>CAJWHU010000087.1 GCA_913041325.1 uncultured Fidelibacterota bacterium
CTCAAGATGGAATTATCAAAGCGGAGGACGATTTTTTTGCTTGGTTAGCTGCAGTCCCTGATGGAGATGTAGAAATGGAATTAAACATAAACGGAGCAAAAAACAAACTTAAAGGTGATGGTTATCATGACCATAATTGGGGTAATACCCCGCTACAGAGACTGTTTGATGGATGGGTATGGTTTCGGGGGAAAACTGAGAATCATACTATCATTGCAGCCGAACTCAATACTTCAAATGAAAGAGGTGGATATGATATCCCTATTCTTTATGTTGCGGATAATGAGAACGGTATGATAATAAATCGGTTTGGGCAAGACGGTTTATTCACAAGATATGCCGACAGGATAGAAGGTCTATATAATAAAAAGAACGAGCCCTACTTTTCAAAATTTAATCTTCTGACTAAAGATGGAGACAATGTCATTATATCTGGAAAAGATGTAATCGATAATTCTGACCTGTTTAAACGAATGGGGTTACCTTGGCCAATAAGAATTGTAATGCACCAAGCTAAAATTGATCCATACTACACAAGATTCAATAGTGATCTCAGATACGAATTTAAAGGTTCAGTTGAGAGCGGCTATGGTGTACTTGAGGTAATGGACCTTAAATGAAAAATCTTTCACTTATCGAAATAAGAAATGTCAGCAAATACTTTGGGAAAACAAAAGTCCTAGACAATATTAGCTTTAATATCCCTGAGAATTCAATCATTGGCATACTAGGTCCAAATGGCAGCGGCAAATCAACGCTTATGAGAATAATAGCTGGTTTGATCAGATCCTGGGAAGGGGAAATTCTTTTCGAAGGCCAACCTGTTAGAGACAATAATAGATATTTACATAGGCTAGGTTTTCTTATTGAGGACCCCGCGTTCTATGAACACTTGACAGCAGATGAAAACCTAAAAATGCTTGCAAGATTAACAGAATCCCCGATTACAGATATAGTGAGCGTTTTGGAAAAAGTTAACCTAAGGGGTTGCGGTGATAAGCTGGTATATCAATTTTCGTATGGTATGAAACAGCGGCTTGGAATTGCTCAATCAATATTAAATGATCCAAGTGTTATATTTCTTGATGAACCAAGTAATGGACTTGATCCGCACGGTATAATTCAAATGAATAACATTATCAGAGGGTTAAATAAACAGGGAAAAACAATATGTATAAGCACGCATGTTATTGAGCAAGTAAAAGAATTATGCAGTCACATTGTTATCCTAAAAGAAGGCGGTATCATTCTTAATGATTCTGTGCAGAATTTGCTATCACGCAGTACAAAATATGAAATGGAGTCTAGTAATATCCAAAATACAAAGCAGAAGCTATCTTCAATTGAAGATCTAGTTATTGTTCATGAAACAAAAACAAAACTCATAGTTGATTCAAAATTATCTCTTAGTCAAATGCTCAAAACCTTACACACCGATAGTGCTCTAAATGGCATCAACAAACAACTAGATATCACAAAGTTATTTTCATGATTATTACGTTAGTAAGAAGTGAGGTTAAAAAAGTCTTAAAAAGAAAACGTACATACATCAGCTTTGTCTTAATTGGAATTCTTATCCCTTTTATTATTGGAGCAATCAATTCGGGTGGCACTACATTAGAAAAAAGTATTTATGGGCAATTGTCTGATTCATTTTTTTTCGTTGGCAGTCTTTTAAATGGCTATTTAGCAACATATATTATCATTGCTGTTTTGATAAATCATATGCCTTTTCTTTCTACTATTATCGCCTCAGATATTTTCTCTGGGGAATATTCGAGATCGACTTTCAGAATGTATTTAACCAGACCCATTTCAAGAACTAAAGTTTTATTTAGTAAGGTTATTATTGTCCTTGTTTACACCAGTGTGTTAATGGGGTTCTTCTTTTTATATTCTCTGTCCCTTAGTGTGTTGTGGCTAGGCTCTGGAGAATTGGCAGTTTTTCATAAAGGTATTTTATTTTTATCGAGCAAAGAGGTCATCCCACGATTTGCTCTAGCATTTTTCATTTCAAATCTCGTAATGCTCACTATCTCTCTGTGTTGCCTTCTGGTTTCAACGCTCTCAAAAAACAGTATAACACCAATAATTATAACGATTAGTATTGTTTTTATAGGGACAGCGATCACATATATACCAATTGAGCTATTCAAGAAAATTAACCCATATCTTTTCACAGGCTATATCAATTCTTTTTTGAAAGCTTTTTACGATCCCATTCCATGGTCACATTTTAGATCATTAATCACAACATGTACAGTCTGGTCATTAATTTTTATTTCAATGTCACTATTTTCGTTTAATAAAAAAGACATTATAGACTAATGATAGAGAAAACTAAAACATTCTTTGTGGTTCTTATTTACCTAAACATTGTCTACTGCTCAGAGATTTTACTGAATGAGATTATCTTAAAAACTGATTTAGAATTTAAAAAAGTTTCTGATTTTAAAGCCAAGATGACAGTTGAACTTAACGTACCGGGATTAAGAATGCCCAAAAAGGTATATCGCGCATACTACAAGCAACCAAATAAATTTAAAGCCACAACAGATGGTTTTGGTGTGCTACCAAATACAGGACTATTTACTAGCCCCAAGGATAATTTTGATAATCTCAAAGACTTGTTTATTAATCATGACCAAAATATTACTGAGAAATACCAAATAATGATTAGTGGTACTCTCATAGCTGATAGCCTAAAAGCTAAATTTCCCAATGAATATGCCAAGTTATCGTTTAATCCAGTTGTCGATGTTGTAGTTGATACAACTAAATGGTTAATTCAGTCTGTAACAAGTAGGATAGATACTTTAAAATTGTTTCAAATAAGAAGTGAATATGAATTATACGAGAATAAGTATTATCTGCCTACGATATCAACTGTGGAATATTTCATAAAAGATGTAAAATTAGCAAATTGGCTAAAAGATGATGTCCCAGGTATCATTGGAGCTAAACAGAGACTAGATAATAATAAGGATATGGTTAAAGGCAAAATAATCGTAAAATATTCTGATTACTCAATAAATGAAAATTTACCTGATTATATTTTTAAGAAAAAAAAGTAGCTTATTTTCTAACATTTGCTAAATGCACCATTATAGCATTTTGAGCATGCATCCTATTTTCAGCTTGGTCAAAGACAATTGAATTGGCTGACTCCATTACCTCGTCAGTAACTTCTCTACCTCTTTCAGCAGGAAGACAATGCATAAAAAGAGATTCTTTCCCAGTGCTTTCCATCAGAGTTTCATTTACTTGAAAAGGTGCAAAAACTTTTGATCTTTCATCAGCTTCATCTTTACGACCCATTGAAGCCCACACATCAGTGTAAACCACATCAGCATCTTTTACTGCTTCAACAGGACTATGAGAAAGCTCATAAGATGACATATTAGAATTCTGGAGCATGCTTACGGTCTCACTATCAGGCTCATACCCCTCGGGGCCACAGCAAACAAAATTCATTGGCAACCTTGATGCTAATTGCAACCAGGAATGCACAATATTGTTTCCGTCTCCCATATAGCAAATTTTTAATTCATCAAGATTTCCCCTGCGTTCCCATACTGTCAATATATCAGCTATAATTTGACAAGGATGATTATAATCTGTTAAACCATTAATAACGGGAATGTCTGAATATTGAGCAAGCTCAAGGATATGTTCATGATCGAACAGCCTAGCCATAATAACATCATTATATCGACTGAATAACCTTGATATATCTTTTATTGCTTCACGTTTACCAATACCAATATCATTTGGTCCTAAAAATAATGCATGCCCTCCCATCCATTCAAAACCAGTTTCAAATGAAACTCTTGTTCTTGCTGATGGTTTGGCAAAAATCATAGCAAGCGATCTATTTTGAAATGGTTTATAGTCCACTTTATTCTGAAATTTTGCTTTCAGTTCTTTAGCAAGATGAAGTATATCCCAAATTTCGTCGGCACTATAATCTGAAATATGTAAAAAATGTTTTGGCATTCCAATCTCCTAGAGTATATATCTACTCAAATCTTGATCTTCTAAAATTCCATCTAAAGATTCTTTAACTACTTTTGCAGTTATCTTAATTTTTTTCTCACCCCTTTTCGGTTGTTCGAAAAGAGGTTTTTCAAGCAATGTTGACATGATCGTGTGTAAGCGACGTGCGCCTATATTTTCCATCTTAGAATTGACCTCCGATGCTATCTTTGCAATTGCGCTGATTGAGGCTTTGTTAAACTCAAGTTCTACATTCTCAGCACTCAACAAGGCAGTATACTGTTTGATTAGTGCAGATCTCGGATGGGTTAATATTCTAATGAAATCATCAGTAGTTAGCTTCTCCATTTCTACTCGAATTGGGAAACGCCCTTGCAGTTCTGGTATCATATCGGAGGGAGCACTTACATGGAAAGCCCCAGCTGCAATAAATAGAATATGATCGGTAGAAATCACTCCATATTTTGTATTAACATTACTCCCTTCAACAATTGGCAATAAGTCCCTCTGAACTCCCTCACGACTGACATCTGAACCAGATGCAACATTGTTGCCTACTACTTTATCAATTTCATCAATGAAAACTATCCCATCATTTTCCGCTTTTTCTTTTGCAATTCTAATAACCTCATCTTGGTCAACAAGTTTAGAGGCCTCACTATCAATCAAGACCTCCCTTGCGTCTGCGACCTTCATCTTTTTTTTACGCTTTGACTTTGGCAACGATCCTGCAAGCATATCTTTAATGTTCATTCCAATATCCTCCATTCCCATTGGACCAATTACTTGCATACCAACCGTTGGATCGTCAGCAATTTCTATTTCAATAATTTTTTCTTCAAAATCGCCTAATTGTAACTTTTTACGAATTCTAGCTCTGGTCCTCTCTTTTCTGGCATTTATTTTATTTAAATCAGGTTGCTCATTTTTTAGTTCATCGGAGGGAAACAAAATATCTACAATCCTCTCATTTGCCAGGTGTTCTGCTAACTCCATTACTTCATCATATTTTTCTCGCTCTACTAACGATATAGAGGTGTCCATTAAATCGCGGACAATTGATTCAACATCTCGACCTACGTACCCAACTTCAGTAAATTTACTAGCCTCCACTTTGATGAATGGTGCATTTGCTAATGCTGAAATTCTTCGTGCAATCTCTGTCTTACCAACACCTGTTGATCCAATCATGATTATGTTATTGGGCATGATTTCTTTTTTTAATTTTCCTTTAATTTGTTTCCTGCGCCAGCGATTTCGTAGTGCAATGGCTACAGCTTTCTTCGCATTTTCTTGACCGATAATATAACGGTCCAGCTCCTTTACGATTTGTCTTGGTGTCATGGTCAATAAATTATACTTCTATGACTGAAATGGAACTATTTGTATAAATACACAATTCAGCTGCAGTTTTTAATGCACTTACAGCAATATCTTTTGCAGATAATTTTGAGTGCTGTTTTAAAGCAGTGGCGGCAGCCATTGCAAATCCTCCTCCAGACCCAATGGCAACTATATCATTATCTGGTTCTATTACATTACCATCTCCAGAAATTATAAAACTATGTGTTTTATTCATTACGACTAGCATTGCATCCAAATGCCGTAACATCTTGTCCATTCTCCACTCTTTTGCCAATTCAACAGTAGACCTTTTTAGATCCCCCTCATAGAGTTCGATTTTTTGTTCAAATTTTTCAAATAACGTAAGTGCGTCTGCGGCAGCCCCAGCGAAACCACCTAAAACTTTATTGCCTGAAAAGTTGAACTCTCGCACTTTAATAGCCTTTTGTTTAAATGACATGTCACCAAAAGTGACTTGACCATCACCAGCCATTGATACTTTTCCTTTATGTCGAACTCCAATTATGGTAGTTGATCGTATCACGTTTCTCATTTTATTTTAGTTACTTTGTGAGCTCTTTAAATAACTTTGCATCCCCTGGTAATACGATCATTGTCTTTTTATCGATAATTTTTTCATAAGCCTCTAATGTACGAGTGAATTCGTAAAAGTCTGGAGATTTAGAAAAAGAAGAAGCATAAATATCTAAGGCTTTCGCTTCCCCCTCTCCTCTTATTTGTTGAGCTCTTTTATATGCATCTGCAAGAATAACTGTTTTATCTCTGTCCGTAGCTGCTCTAATTTTTTGTGCCTCTTCTTCTCCTTCGGAACGAAATTTATTTGCCTGTCTTTTTCTCTCAGCCTCCATTCTGGCATAAATTGATGATTCGTTTTCTCTTGGCAGGTCTACTCTACGAATTCGTACATCCACAACTTCGATCCCATATTTACTAGTCTCTTCATTACTGGCTTTTGTTACTTTATCCATTATCAGCTCTCTGTTTTCAGTGATAATCTCCACCATATCATGAGTGCCGAGCTCTTGCCTTAGCTCAGAATAAACGATATCATCGAGCCTAGTTTTAGCAGTCGGCACAGCTCTAACTGTTTGTAAAAAAAGTAGCGGGTCTACTATCCGCCACCTCACGTAATTATCCATTATAAGAGATTTTTTATCTTTACTCAAAACCTCTTCAGG
>CAJWHU010000088.1 GCA_913041325.1 uncultured Fidelibacterota bacterium
TGGCAACCTGCTCAAATGGTGAAAACTGGAAAAGTGGCTCTCTTGTTCCTTATGGAGATATCAAACTATCCCCCGCTGCAGGTGTATTAAATTATGGTCAGGGTGTTTTTGAAGGTACAAAAGCATTTCATACATCTAGGGATAAAATAGTTCTGTTCAGAATTAACCGTAATGCTGAGCGTATGGCATCTTCTACCGAGCGGTTGTGCATTCCGATCATGGATAAAGAGTTTTTTATGTCCTCTGTTGTCTCAACGGTGCGTGATAATATTGAGTTTGTTCCCCCTTATGGAAAAGGAAGTTTATACGTAAGGCCAATTGTGTGGGGTACCTCACCAGCACTTGGTGTTCAGCCCGCATCAGAATATACATTCATGGTCTTTGTATCACCTGTAGGATCTTACTTTAAGGGTGGAGTCAAACCACTAAATTTAAAGGTTGAAACTGATTACCACCGTGCTGCGCCCTTAGGCATTGGTAATGCAAAAGCTATAGGTAATTATTCTGCCTCCCTATTGCCTTTGACGATTGCAAAAAAGAGTGGTTACGACGAGGTAATTTATCTTGATTCTGTTGAAGGTAATCGCATAGAAGAATTAGGATCGGCTAATATTTTCATTTGCAAAAATGGCGTAGTAAAAACACCAAAGCTAGGTAGATCTATTTTGGCAGGAATTACTAGAGACTCTGTTTGTAAAATCGTAACTGATATCATGGAAATGGAGCTCCTAGAAACAGATATCTACATTAAAGATTTGCTGGAAGCAGATGAGGTATTTTGTACTGGAACAGCAGTTGTTGTGGCTCCAGTTGGTAAAATCAACTTTGAAGGTAAGTCTGTTAGTTATTGCTCTAGTGGTATTGGTCCAATCACTGCCAAGTGTAAAAATATACTTACAGCAATTCAAAAACAGGAAATCAATGATCCATTCAATTGGTTGCATAATATAGAGCAATAGATACAAGAGGTCTTGTTAAAATGGTTTTTGATAGTATGGATAATAGGGGTCATGAGCAGGTGGTATTTTGCGATGACAGAGATACTGGATTAAAAGCCATTATAGCAATACACAACACAACCATTGGTCCTGCTCTTGGTGGATGCAGAATGTGGGACTACGGATCAGAAGAAGCAGCATTGAAAGACGTATTGAGATTATCAAGAGGCATGAGTTACAAAGCCGCGATAGCAGGGCTCAACTTAGGTGGGGGCAAAGCTGTAATTATAGGAAATTCCAGGAATGATAAAAATGAAATCCTTTTTCGATCATTTGGAAGATTTGTTGAAGGCCTCGCTGGTAGATATATAACTGCAGAAGATGTAGGCACAAGTGTGAAAGATATGGAATGGGTTAGAATGGAGACCCGTTACGTTACAGGTATTTCTCGAGCTCTGGGGGGAAGCGGTGATCCTGCACCTGTTACAGCACTAGGTACGTTTTCTGGCATTAAGGCTACTGTAAAAAAACAGTTTGGTAAGGAATCTCTGAATGGTTTGAGCATAGCAGTGCAAGGTGTGGGGCACGTAGGTTACCACCTGTGCAAATATTTAAGTAGAGAAGGCGTAAATCTGTATGTAAATGATATAGACTCGAATGCCATAAAAAGAGTAATAAATGAATTTGGTGGATCTGTTATTGATTCAGAAAAAATTTATGATGCAGATATTGACATCTATGCACCTTGTGCTCTGGGGGCTACTCTAAATGACCAAACTATTCCAAAGCTTAAATGTTCAATAGTTGCGGGTGCTGCAAATAATCAGCTAAAGAAGGAGGAAATACATGCAAAGATGTTACAGGAGCGTGGTATTTTATATGCCCCAGACTATGCCATCAATGCAGGTGGATTAATAAATGTTGCAAATGAAATAGAGGGTTATAATCGAAATAGAGCTTTTAAACAAGCTGAGGAGGGTATCTATGATACGCTCATGAAAATTTATGATATCTCAGATAGAGATAATGTGACAACCCACAAGGCTGCTTCAAAAGTTGCTGAAAAGAGAATGCAAGAAGTGGTTAAGTTGAAAAATATATATTTACCAAAAAAAAATGTAATGGGCAGGAGAGATAGTGTCTAATTTTCACCCAAGAAGAGCCGCGAGGAAAGTTGTCTTGGAGGCATTATTTGCCCATCAATTTACTTGCGATAATCCAAGAAAAACGTTGGAAAAAGTAATCAAAACAAACCAACTAAAAGACGACAATATAGATTTCATGGATAAACTGTTTCACTGTGTTATAGAGAATTCTGATTTCTCGGAAAAATTAATCAAATCCCATCTGCAAAATTGGGAGATTGGTCGCGTTGCTAAGGTTGACCGCCTGCTGCTCAGGATGGGTATATGCGAGATTTTTTTTATGGAAAGCATACCACCTAAAGTGTCTATCAGTGAAATGGTAGAGATATCAAAAATATATAGCACAGATGAGAGCCCTGGTTTTATTAATGGTGTTCTCGATGCAATATATAAAGAAAATAATGTAAAAGAAGACTAAGCTGTGATTTTAGCAAAATTATTTGGTACAAAATCGGATAGAGAAATAAAAAAACTATCACCATCTATTATCAAGATAAATCAGTGTTACGAATCACTTTCTGAAAAAACTGATGAAGATCTGGTAAAAAGAACTCAGGAGTTAAAGAATTTTGTGGTTAAGTCTCGGAAATCAAAAGAAGACTCGTTGCCCAATAATTATGATAAAGACAAAAGAAAAAAAGAGATTTTAGTTGCTGAACAAAATGCTCTTGACTCTATCATGGAGGAGTCTTTTGCATTAGTGAAAGAGACCTGCAGGAGAATGTCGGGCACCTCTTGGAAAGTCTCAGGACAAGAACAAAAATGGGATATGGTGCCCTATGATGTGCAGCTCCTTGGCGCCATCACTCTTCACAGCGGGAAAGTGGCTGAAATGAAAACTGGAGAGGGAAAAACTCTTGTTGCTACAATGCCAATATACCTGAATGCCCTGACAGGAAGGGGGGTACATGTAATTACCGTAAATGATTACCTAGCGCAAAGAGATGCTGAGTGGATGGGTGAGGTCTATAAAAGACTGGGTCTAACTGTTGGCTTTATTCTAAACTCTATGAATAATCAGCAGAGGCGTGAAATGTATAACTGCGATATTACTTACGGTACAAATAATGAGTTTGGTTTTGACTACCTTAGAGATAATATGGCTTTACAGAAAGATGACAAAGTTCAACGTGGTCATGCATTTGCTGTAGTAGATGAGGTTGATAGTGTATTGATTGATGAGGCGAGAACTCCTCTAATCATATCAGGTACAATAGATGCTCCTGTTGACGAAACGTTTACAACCTTGAAACCCGGTGTTCAAGAACTGGTAAAACAACAGTCAAAGCTTGTTTCTGACCTTGTAAAACAGGCAAGGAAGCTAATTGAGGATGGTGATGAGGATGCCGCAGGGCTCAAATTACTTCAGGCCCAAAGAGGAATGCCCAAAAATAAAAGCGTGATAAAAATTTTCCAAGAATCAGGTATGCTAAAACTTGCGCAAGATATTGAGTCAATACACATTAGAGATAAAAAGATGAGTGATGTTGATGATGACTTATACTTTGCGATTGATGAGAAAAGTCATGTAATGGATATCACTGAAAAAGGTAGAAACCTACTTTCTCCAGGAGATCCGGACACATTTATCATTCCAGATTTAGGTGAGATGCTACTTGAGATTGAAGACCGCGATGATCTTGGTAAGACTGCTAAAGATCAAGAAAAAGAAAAGGCTCATCAACTACACGCTGAAAGAAGTGGGACAATCCATAATTTTAATCAGCTTCTTCGCGCATACACCTTGTACGAAAAAGATGTTGAGTATGTTATTCAGGATGGAAAAGTTATGATCGTGGATGAGTTTACAGGGCGAGTTCTCCCAGGGAGACGATATTCTGATGGATTACATCAGGCTCTGGAGGCTAAGGAAAATGTACGTATAGAGAGAGAGACTCAGACACTTGCCACAATAACCATTCAAAATTATTTCCGCCTTTATGATAAACTTTCTGGAATGACAGGAACAGCAGAGACTGAGGCAGAGGAGCTTGGTTCAATTTATGGATTAGATGTCACAGTAATTCCAACCCATAGGTCTATATCAAGAGAAGATAGAGATGATCTAGTCTACAAAACGAAAAGAGAAAAATATAATGCTGCAATCCAGGAAATCTCCGATTGCCACAGGAAAGGACAGCCAACTCTTGTTGGAACAATATCGGTAGAGGTTTCTGAGTTACTTTCAAGAATGCTCAAGCGACAAAATATTCCACATAATGTTTTAAATGCAAAGCAACACAAAAGCGAGGCAGAAGTCGTTGCCAGAGCAGGCCAAAAGGGCGCTGTAACTATTGCAACCAATATGGCAGGGAGAGGAACTGATATTAAGCTTGGTGAGGGTATTAAAGAATTAGGTGGGCTACATATCATTGGAACGGAGAGACATGAATCGAGACGTATAGATCTACAGCTAAGAGGAAGAAGTGGTAGACAAGGTGATAATGGTTCTTCAAGGTTTTACCTTTCCCTAGAAGATGACTTAATGAGGTTATTCAGTTCTGATAGGGTCGCATCCATAATGGATAGAATGGGTATAGAGGAAGGTGAAGTAATATCAGCAAGAATGGTCACTAGAGCAATCTCCAATGCACAGAAAAAAGTAGAGGTAAGGAACTTTGGTATTAGAAAACACCTTTTAGAATATGATGATGTTATGAACCAACAGCGGCAGGTAGTTTATGATATCAGAAATCAAGCATTGTCTGGTGAAAACATGGAAGATTCTGTGTTTCACATTCTTGATGATTATATAATGGACGAGATTGAGCTACAGTCTAGTAACGGCAATTATGAACACTGGGATTGGGAGCAGTTGCAACAAAGATTTTCATCACATATCATGATTGATGTATCTTTAGAAAAAATACAAAATGATATTGATGGTAAGGATGAAACCAGTGAGGCAATTGGAGATTGGATTTTTGAAAAAGCAAAAACTGTTTATAAAGCGAGAGAATCATTAGTTCCTGAGGATGTGATAAGAGAGTTTGAGAGGTTTGTCATTTTGAGAACAATCGATGAAAAATGGAAAGACCATCTTTATGCAATGGATCAACTGAGAGAGGGAATCAATTTGAGAGCCTACGGTCAAAAAAATCCATTACTAGAATATAAATCAGAGGGTTTTAAGATGTTTCAAGAAATGATGGCTGATATGAACTCTCTAACGGTTCAAAGACTATTCAGAACACAAATCAGAGGCATGGAATCCAAAGAAAACAATACAAATGCAGGTGCTCGTAACATACAGGCCTCACACAGTGAGTCAACGGGAATGGGCTTTCAGGGACAAGCTCCGATTGAGCAAAACAATCGACCACAGCAAGTACGTACTCCAGTGCAGGCAGATCAAAAAATTGGTAGGAATGAAAAAATAATAGTTCGTGGTCCAGGAGGAGAAGAAATTCGAATAAAATATAAAAAGCTACAGACCTACCTAAACAAAGGATATACGCAGGTCTGAAATGAGCTCCAGTCCTCGCTTTGAAACCCGTGCCATACATGTAGGTAATGATCCTGACAAGGAAACAGGAGCTGTCTCTCCTCCGATACACTTAGCATCAACATTTGAACAAAGGACTGTAGGTGAAAATCAAGGGTTTGATTATTCTAGGGCTGGTAATCCAACCAGAAAAAGATTGGAGGAAAATATTTCTAGTCTTGAAAATGGTAGGTTCGGGATAGCTTTCTCCAGTGGAATGGCTGCAACTACTGCCCTTTTCCAAACTCTAAACGTGGGTGATCATGTAATTATTGGTCACAATGTTTATGGGGGTACTTACAGGATGTCGGTGCAAGTATTATCAAGACATGGTATTGAATTTGAGTTTGTTGATACACGTGATCTAGCTCTTTTAAGTAAATCTATTAAACCGAACACACGATTAGTTTTTATAGAGACTCCAACGAACCCCCTATTGGAGTTATCCGACATAGAAGCAATTTCCCAGATATGCAAGTTGAAAGACGTATACCTCGCAGTTGATAATACCTTCATGAGCCCGTATGCACAAAATCCCCTGAGCTTAGGCAGTGATATTGTAATGCATAGTGCCACAAAATTTATTGGAGGTCATAGCGATCTTTTAGCGGGAATACTTATAACCAATAATACTGAATTAGCAGAACGATTGTATTTTATCCAAAAATCAGTTGGGGCAGTGCCCAGTCCATTTGACTGCTGGCTGATGCTAAGGAGTACAAAGACGATCGCCGTCAGGGTCCAAAAACAGTCAGACAATGCGTTCGAGATAGCGAAAAGATTGATCGATGAGATTCCAGATTGCCAACCAATATATCCGGGTTTAAAAACTCATCCACAGCATGAGCTTGCTATGAAACAACAAAAGAGCCCAAGTGGTCAGCCCATATTTGGTTCCATATTATCACTACGATT
>CAJWHU010000089.1 GCA_913041325.1 uncultured Fidelibacterota bacterium
TCACTTTCGGGTCAGGTGGTGCAATCGATAAAATATTATCCTAGAGCTCTAGGTCTTAATGAAATCCAAATTAAACTCAATAATAGAAATGCTACAGGATGTTATTTTGTAAAAATAAAGCACCTGGACCAAATAGCTGTAAATAAAGTCCTGTATCTTAAATGACAGCGGTCAAACTTTTTGATTATCTAGGCAGTTTAATCTAGAACAAATAAATGGAACTCTATTTAGGTCTTATTGCGAATATGATCAACTGCACAACATTTATAATAAATTTATTTTTAGTTATTTTTTTTCTTTGTGCATCTGTTCTTGGAGATGTAGTGAAACCATCGTATACGGTTATACGATCCAAAGAGACCATAACAATTGATGGTTCGCTTGATGAGCCAGTTTGGTCTCAAGGTGAGGCTATTTCTGGCTTCGTACAAAAAGATCCAAGGCCAAATGATCCTGCTACACATAGGACCGAAGTCAGAGTCGCTCTTGATGATGAATTTATATATATTGGAGCTTATTTGTTCGATAGTGCACCTGATTCAATAGCCAAACAGATTGTTCGCCGGGATGGATGGGGTTATGTAGATTGGTTTGCAGTCGGTATTGATAGTTACAATGACAAAAGGACTTGTTATGGATTTTGGGCTAGCCCAAGTGGCTCAATGAGAGACATGCTACATTACAACGACACTGAGACAGACAAATCATGGGATGCAGTTTGGGAGACAAAATCAGTTATTCAAACTGATGGATGGTCTGCCGAAATGAAGATACCCCTTTCGCAGCTGCGCTACAACGCTTCTTCAGGCCAGCAAGAGTGGGGAATTAATTTTTATAGAAGGACAGCTCGGTCAGGTGAAGAGTGCTTCTGGGCTCCAATTCTTATGGAAACAAAAGGGTTTGTTTCGCAGTTCGGTACTTTAAAAGGAATTCGATTAGAGAAACAAAAAAAACGCATAGAGTTTTTGCCTTATGTAGCATCGACAAACTTAATTCAGCCTGGTAATAAAAGTGATCCTTTTTGGCAATCAAATAATGTGTCTGGAAACTTGGGCGTCGATGTAAAATTAGGATTAGGGTCAAACTTTACCCTTACAGGAACGATAAATCCAGATTTTGGTCAGGTAGAGGCAGATCCTGCTGATTTAAACTTATCGGCTTTTGAAACATTTTTTGATGAGCGGCGACCCTTTTTTTTAGAAGGAACGGATATATTTCAATTTGGTAAAACTAGAGGAGTCAGTGGTTTAAATAGTGGCTCGGGATCTACCCGTTTTTTCTATAGCCGCAGAATAGGTAGAAGTCCAAGAGGAGAGATCATAGAATCTGGTATCCAATTTGAAAATTATCCAAAAAAGACAAATATAATTTCTGCCCTGAAGCTAAGCGGTAGAACAGCTAATGGATTGTCTGTGGGAATCCTAAGTGCCTTAACGAATAAAGCAACCGCATCATATATTGACTCCTCCGGATATACGAAGTCACAAATTATTGAACCCTATTCTTATTTTACAGTACTTCGCCTTAAGCAAGATATAGGCTCGGGCAGGTTTGTTCTCGGTGGCTTTATGACACATCAAAATCAAAGACTTTCAAATGATTACTTAAGGGAAGCTTTTCTAGAGAACGCATTTGTGACTGGTCTTGATTTTGAATACGCATTGCCTGATCCGTCGTGGGTTGTTAGTGGAGTTGTATCTCGGTCACATATTTTTGGTAATCAAGATGTAGTTTTAGACATTCAAGAGAGTTCTGCTCATTATTTTCAGCAACCTGGGGATAATATATTTGTTGATAGTTTGAAAACTAGCTTGAACGGTGTCAGTACTGAATTTAGCATTGCAAAAATTTCAGGAAAAAATTTAAAAGGGTCATTGACATTTACTCAACTTTCGCCGGGGTATAACGTGAATGAATTAGGTTACATGCGATCAGCAAACTCAAAAACGATAAATAGCAGCCTGAAATATGAGGATTATACCCCCGGAAGGTTCTGGCAAATATTTTCCTTTAGTTTTGGTAGCTACCAGAATTGGGATTATGATTTCAAAAACGTTAATTCAGGAATTTGGATGGAAAACTGGATACGTTTAAATAGTTGGAATGTGCTATCATGGGACTATAGGAACTCCTTTGGTGGGACGAATAGGGCATTCACTCGAGGTGGTCCAGTATCTGCTAGACCTACATGGAACAAATTTGGATTAAAGTTTGAAACTGATAGAAGAAAAAAGCTAAATAGCTTTATCAGTTTAGGTTACAGGTTAGCAGAAGATAACGAGTTTGATAAATCGTTTGGCTCCGGGTTTAGATTGAGACCCAATACGAAATTAGATCTGGAGGTGGAATTTTATTTAAGAAATGAGTTTGATACCGATCAGTATATTGACCAAATAAGTGATGAACAAGCGATAAATACTTACGGTAAAAGGTACATTTTCTCAGATATAAGTAACGATACAAAGGGAATGACCCTCGAAGCAGATATGATACATTCACCTACAGTATCTTTTCAGTTTTTTATGAGGCCAGAGCTTGGACATTATCAATATAGAGGACTGAAGGAATTTAACAATCCGGGAGGTTATGATTTTATTTATTATGAAGAAAACCAGATAAGAGAGATTGATGAAAATACGGTTGAAATCACTCCTAGCTATGCGACAGATGCAAATTCCTTTACTTTATCAAAAGATTTTATAAGAGGCTTTAATTTTATCTCAATAAGATCAAATTTCGTTGTTAAGTGGGAGTTTAAACCAGGTTCTTCGATGTTTTTAGTTTGGCAACACGAGAGGAATCATTATGAGATTACTGATCAGAAAAATTTGCGAATATACGACGGAGTGGATAAACTTTTAGGCTCAGATTATGTCAGCACCTTCATGATTAAAGTGGCCCACTGGTTTAGTTCATGACTTTAACTGCATCCTTGATTACCAAGCGGTCATTAAATTCATCATAGTCACTAATTCTACCTTTCAATTTAAGGCTGTCTCGCAATTTTGCATCTATTTGTGATTCTGAAGAGCATATGATCCTGTGATTCAGTACAATCACTAAAGAATCAAGTTCTGTTACTATGCCATTAACCTGTATTACTTTGTTTACAAGAAAGTCCCCCTCTTTTACCTGAAAGCGCCATATCAAATCATCGGCATCAGTGATTAAAGCAGGCTCTGAGTCTATATTATCAAATTTAAATTTTTGTGTGTAATAAGTAAAAGCTACTAGAGCAGCAAGTGGCAGTACTGATCGGAATATTTTCCAGTTCATTTCAGCTCTTGTCATCGTGACTGTTCCTTTATTTACCCCTATATTTATAATCAATCAAACTTTATTGTGACATAGTATCGCGGATCAATAATCCCACGAGATCTGTCTTCAATAATGTTTTTTTCAGTATAACCATTAATACTCATTATCAAGTCGATATAACGGTTTAATGTTACTTTTCTTTTTTTTAAGGAGCTTTTAGTAGGATTACCTCTTTGTTCGACAAATACAAGAGTATACATATCTTTATTGGATTTATCCTTTCGCATTTTGATAAGATATATTCTGTCACTTTTGATATTTACCTCATTTCCAAAATAGTCAATAGGAGCAGAGCATGACATTATAAGTAGTGCACTGATAATTCCCTTTCGCATTAGTTAAAATCAAAATAATTATATGGCTTAAGCGGGGTTATCGAGAATACTTTCCATTTATCATTATTTTTTCTAAAAGAATACATTGCAGCCCCTGTAAAATACGTTTGCCCTTTTTTATTAATCCTTGAATACATTGCATTAACGATGGCGATTTCATCATTGAGTAATTTCACATCTAATTTTTTCCATTCGCTGTGTGAGTAATCCTTTTTAAAATTCTTACGTAATTTTTTGAGTAGCTTTTTTAAATCGCGTTGATTGGTTGCGAGCAACGTACTTTGGTTCATGTTGTAGCTGAACGGGTAATCAAAAAATAATTCTAAATCATTTAGTCTTGGATTAATAAACTCAAAGCTAACATTAACCATTTGGTTAAGTATTTTATTTTTCTCAATTTGATTTGAAAATAATAAAGTAATTGGGAGTATACCTCCAATGGCGCAACTAATTAATTTTGTGATCTTTAGCATTCAAGCTCCTAAAAAATTAATTGCAAAAATTAAATAGAACATTATTAACATTTTTTACTTATCATGTTTCAGTTTTATGATTTTTAATTTGCAAATTTGCTTCCAATGTATTTGTATATGCAAAATTGCGCCATAGTTAAATATAAAACTATAACTATATTGCACTAATGAAGTTTCAGAAAATAGTAGCTTTTTTAATATTTTTTTGCACTTGCGCCAAACAGCCAGTTGATTTTGAAAAAGATCTTGAATTTGATCGTGGCGTTTTTTTGAATAAAGAGACAGCCGAGCCTTACAACGGTATCATAGTTGGGTATCATAAAAACGGACAAGTTAAAACAAGAGGTACCCTGAAAGATGGAGTGCCACATGGTACGACCACTAGCTGGTTTGACAACAAAGTGAAAAAGTCCGAACTGAGATTTAAAAAGGGAAAAAATCATGGATTGCAAACTTTTTGGTTTGCAGATGGTGCTAAGAAGGAAGAGGGGGAATATCATGAAGGATCAAGGGAAGGATTATGGACTTACTGGCACAGAAACGGGCGTAAAAAAAGACAGGGTGCTTTTAAATCAGATAAGCAACATGGAATGTGGACTGCCTGGTATGAAAATGGACGTCGAGAGGAAGAGGGTATGTTTAAAAATGGAACAATGGATGGTCATATGATTGGCTGGTACGAAAGTGGAAACAAAAAATATGAAAGCTATTACAGAAATGGTAGATTAGAGGGTAAAAAATTCATATGGAATGATGTAAGTAATCCATAAGCACTGGTTGATTTTGTGTGAAGGATTAAAATTGGATTAGCGCTGGTAGGGCGGTAGGCATAACGCTCAAAACGCTCGCATAAAATTTGTAAATGAAATTTAATAATATTAATTTTGGAATTATCGGGAGAGCAATCTATGATCATCAGCCTTGATATTATTCTAGAGGCCATGAAGGTTATCTCTGGAGTAGCAATCTTTTTTGTTTGGGTTGTAAGGTACAAAAATATCAGAAAAGAATTTGATGAGTATAATTTGCCTACATGGCTTAGGGATCTGACTGGAATTTTGAAATTATCATTTGCGTGTATGCTCCAATTCTCGAACCCATTTTTAGTCAGGGTAGGCGCAATTGGTATTGTATTTCTTATGCTAGCAGCAGTGTTCACCCACATTAGGTTAAGAAGCACTTTTAGGAGGTATATTGCGTCTGTGGTAATGCTTACAATCAGTGTTTTTATACTGTATTTTGAAAGTTTTTAAAATTACAGAAGAATTGAAAAAGTATAGAAAACATTTTTACAAGCTGTTTTACTCGCTGGCACTGGTACTCCCTGGATGCTCTTCTGATGGCGACCTTAGCGTTAACATTTTGAACGATAAGTGGGTTTCAAATACGACACCGAAGTCCGAGGTATGGTTTCAAAATTGGGGCGATTATCAAAGATTGCTAATGGTCATAAACAGTGACACAATGGACATTGTACCTGGCCCTTACGTAACTGAAAAAGAGGGTAAGCCTTACCTAAAACCAATACCCTATAGAAAGGTTGAAAAACAACAGCTAAAAGGTAACATATATTGGAACGAGCCTCCCAAATGGGATGATGGTCACATGAATAGCGCAAGATGGATTGTGGATAGATCAAATCCTAAAATTAGTTTACCACGCACTTACAACATCGAGTTAGCTATGGCTGACGGCAGTTTAAAATTGGAGGTTTTTGAAGACCAAGAACCATATCTTCAATTAGACCTAAGACCAATTAAGTCCTACTAGAAATCGCTCAATACGCTCATTTTTTACTTGTTTTAATATATATTCCTTAGTTAGTTTTGGGCATGAATGTTATCATAATAGGCGGCGCTGGCGGTATTGGAACACAATTGGTGCATGACTTGATGGGTACACACAATCTCCTTGTAGGCTACAGAAGTAGCAGTATAGATGTACCCGTCGAGTCTGTTCAACTTGATGCTACGAATTTTGAATCCGTCTCAAGTTTAATTACAAATGCTCAAGAAAAAATGGACAGTGTTGATGCTGTTGTCTGTTTACCTGGTAGTCTAATTTTAAAACCTGCCCACAAGTGCACCGAAGATGAGTTTCACTCTACGATAAACACAAACTTGAAAACCTCATTTGCTGTTGTTCGCGCTGCCGGAGGTCTGCTTCGAGATTGCTCGGTAGTTCTCATGTCTACATCTGCTGCTAGTATTGGCTTACCCAATCATGAATTGATATCTGCATCGAAAGCAGGAGTTGAAGGAATGGTCAGATCTGCAGCAAAGACGTATGCGAGAAAAAATTTGCGTTTTA
>CAJWHU010000090.1 GCA_913041325.1 uncultured Fidelibacterota bacterium
TAAATATCGAACTTGAAGATTTTGGATATAATCAAAGTTGGTTGGTTTGTGATGCACACCTAACTCAGGAGATATCTTTGCAAAATGCATTGATTCAAGTATGCGATCCCAAGCGACCCTGTACTTTCTTGCATGGAAGAAGAGGGCACCTTAGATTTGAATTTCGTGTAATGCCTGAGGACTCAATGGAAGATTTTAAGAATGATGATTATATTTGGAACCTGTTATCGCCTTGGATCAAAAGAGATAATGCAGTTCTTGAGCGGGCAGCTGTCTATAAATTTCATGCTTGTATTGCTGAGAACTGGAGAGATAAGAATGTGCTAATTGCTGGAGATGCAGCTCATCAAATGCCACCGTTTATGGGTGCCGGCATGGGTGCTGGCATCCGTGATGTTGCCAATTTAGCATGGAAAATTCATTTACTCTTCCAAAACAAAGCATCACACACAATTTTGAATACATATATGCATGAGAGGTTTAATCATGCTAAGTGGACTATCGCACAAACTATATCAATTGGAGAGATAATTGAAGGTTTTTGTGCTGCAGCAGAAGGTAAAGAATATAACCCCAAATCAAAAGGTTATGCAGCCCAATTTCCACACATTTCAGAGGGTATTTATAAAAATTCTAACAATGGCATTAATGGTTATCCAATACCTCAACCCAGCATTCAACATCACCAAAGAATAATTAAGTTAGACAGGTTGATTGAATCAAGTTTTACCTTAATTTTTCAATCCAGTAAATTTTTTTTAAGTCAAAAAGCACAAGCTATTGTTGATCTATTGAACATTAAATTTTTAGAACTATCCAAAGAAGATGATCCAGAAAAAAGATTAAACAAAATATTTGAGAACTATGAATATATTTTAGTGCGACCAGATCTATATGTGTATGGTGCTACTTCATCTGATAACTTATCAGATATGATTGAAAGTCTTGGAGATAAATTTTCACTTAAAATAAAACCTTAATACAATACTAAAACCATGAAAAATTATATCTTTCTTTTGTCAATATTCTTTACGTTACCTAGTTTTGCTTATGATCGAATAACGGGGGAAAGTTTTGCTACTCGTTCCGAAGTTATTGCTACAAATGGAATGGCTGCAACGAGTCATCCGCTAGCTACACAAACTGCTATTGATGTATTAAAAAATGGAGGTAATGCCATTGATGCGGCAATTGCTGCCAATGCTGTTTTAGGATTAGTTGAACCCACCGGTTGTGGTATCGGTGGAGATTTATTTGCCATTATATGGAGTGCTAAAGATAAAAAACTCTATGGCCTAAATGCATCTGGTCCAGCACCACAGACTATTTCAATTGAGACACTTAAAGAAAAAGGTTTAGACATGATTCCACCATATGGTCCGTTACCAGTAACAGTTCCAGGAGCTGTAGCTGGCTGGTCAGCCTTACATAAACGTTTTGGTAAAAAAGATTTTTCAACACTGTTTGATAATGCAATAGATTATGCAAACAATGGATTCCCTGTAAGTGAGGTAGTTGCATATTATCTTGATATTTCATCTAGTAGATTTAAAGACTACCCCAATTTTAGTGATGTATGGATGCCTAATAATAAATCTTTACAAAAAGGTGATATTTTTAAGAATAGAGATTTAGCAAATACCTATTTATCTATTGCTGAGTCTTACGGTAGCTCTTTTTATTCGGGAACATTAGCCAAATCAATGACCGAATTTATTCAAGAACAAGGTGGCTACCTTACAATCAATGATATGAAGAGCTTTCAACCTCAGTGGGTTGAACCAGTTTCTACCAATTATCGGGGTTATGATGTTTGGGAATTACCTCCTAACGGCCAAGGTATTGCAGCTCTGCAAATTTTAAATATCCTAGAACAATATGACCTGAGATCAATGGGTCATAACTCCGCCGAACTGATTCATATTTTTACCGAAGCAAAAAAACTTGCTTACGAAGATCGAGCAAAATATTATGCTGATCCTAATTTCAATTCCGTTCCAGTTAATGAGCTGATTTCAAAAACTTATGCCAAACAACGAAACAAATTAATTAATCCCACCCAAGCTGCGAAGAGTTATTTAGCTGGAAAACTTGAAGATGGAGATACTATTTATCTTACAGTTGCTGATAATGAGGGCAACATGGTTTCATTAATTCAAAGTAATTATCGAGGTATGGGTTCCGGTATGGTTCCACCCCAATTAGGTTTTATGCTGCAAGATCGGGGTGAGATGTTTAGTCTTGATCCTAATCACGCTAATGCATTAGTGGGAGGCAAGCGACCATTTCATACTATCATTCCTGCATTTATTACCAAAGATGATAAACCTTTTATCAGTTTTGGCTTAATGGGAGGAGGGATGCAACCTCAAGGTCATGCACAAATTGTAATAAATTTAATTGATTTTGATATGAATCTACAAGAAGCTGGAGATGCCGCAAGATTCAGACATTATGGTTCATCTGAACCAACGGGTGAACAAATGTTAGATGGTGGCTATCTTAGTCTAGAAACGGGCATTAATGATGATGTGAGACAAGCATTAGTCAAACTTGGTCATCAACTCAAAGATGAACCTGGTGGTTATGGAGGATATCAAGCCATTAAGATAGATGGATCAGTCTACTACGGAGCTTCTGAAAGTCGCAAAGATGGTCACGCTTCTGGATTTTAACCCTTTTTAATAATATAAAAATATAATATAATATATTATATTAATAACTTATATTAAAAATCATGCAGTTTATGAAGCCTAAATCATTTTCAGACTACTTTGCTTTGGCAATGACAAAATTTTTTCGGTTTATTGCAGATACTTTTTTTGCAAAAAGATATGGTCATCGTGCAGTAGTTCTAGAAACTATTGCTGGTGTTCCAGGAATGGTTGCAGGAATGTTAATTCATCTTAAAAGTCTTAGATCCATGAAAACCGGTTATGGCCCTCAAATAAGAGAGATGCTAGCTGAAGCAGAAAATGAAAGAATGCATTTAATGTTTTTTATTGAAATTGCTAAACCTAACCTTCTAGAAAGGTGTTTGGTAATTGCAGCTCAGGGTGTTTTTATGTTTTTTTACACCGTTATGTACATTTGTTTCCCAAAAACTTCACATAGAATGATTGGATATTTTGAAAATGAAGCTGTAAAAAGTTATACGGAGTATTTAGAACAAGTTGAGTCTGGTCAAGTAATTAACATCCCGGCACCTAAAATTGCTATTGAATATTACAATTTACATCCCACAGCACAATTATCGGATTTAATTATTGCTGTGCGTGCCGATGAAATGCATCATGCAGAAGTTAATCATAATTATGCTTCTAGTTTAGTTACTGAAACCCAGCATAATCAAAATACTGCCGACAAAAATAAAGCAGCTTAGTTTTTTATTTTTTTAGTTTTATAATATTTTTTTAACAGGAGAAAATTTATGAAACATTTTTTATTATTAGCAATGTTGTTTTCAACAGGCATGTATGCTGACGGGCATACGGATGCTGAAGCAACAGTACTTAAAAATATAGTTGCTTATTGGGATGCTCGAAATGATCGTGATTGGGATACGGTTGTTGCCATGAGTAGTTCCTCAGGTATGTTAAATACTAACTCTGATGGTAGTTTCCATAAGCCAAAAAACACTCAAACGGCTCAAGATTGGGAGAATCAAACACCCAGTAATGCAGGCATAATTGCAGTTCATGCTGCCGAAGCATACCAATTAAATGATGGTGCTGTTTACGCACGTTATTATGCAGAAGGTGTGGTTCCTGACGGTAATGATGGAGTTCGTCCTTATCGAACTAGGGTCACCGGAGTCTGGGTTAAAGAAGGCAAAAACTGGGTAGCAAAAACTATGCATTTTTCCTCAGCTGCATATGGGGGAACTCACCAAACGGTTCAAGCTGACTTTGAAGATTAATTCTTAGGTACTAATTTGGCTGCTTAAAGGCAGCCAAATTTTAATTGCAGCCTTTACTAATTAGTATATATAAATAATTTGAGGTCATATCAGGTGTATCCCAGATATCGCTTGCTGCGATAAGATCTAGACATCCCTCATTGTCTAAATTAATAGGTACTCCTTTTGCAATAGCTCTGTAAGAAAAAAACTCATTTGGTACAGGTCTTTTTGGAAACACACTATCTTCAATCGATTGAAAAAATCCTGAGCCATCATTAAGAGCAATATGTGATCCATTAATTTGACTTTGATAATCTCTTGTAGAATGGAAGATATCAATATCACCGTCTGCATCAAAATCTCTTAAATATAGATTTCCTTCACCATGATGTTGTGTTTCTCTGATTTGGTTAGAAAACCTAGAAGTAGACTCATCTGTTAAAGATCCAGAACCATCACCCATCAGAATTTGTAGATATGCACCCTCGTAGTAGGGTTCATCCCTGGTAATAGCAACGACGATATCCATATTGCCATCTTGATCAAGATCATGTGCAGCAGCATGATTATATTTGTTTCTATTGAGTCCGAACGGACCAACAGGTAATTCAATCAGAGACCAGCTTAAGATATTTTTAGAACCATCACTGACCAAAGCAAATCCTTCTGCTGGGTTAACTTCTAAATTTCGATTATCAAAATTCCAAAAAATTAAATCATCATACTCATCATTATTTAGATCAGTAACCAAACTACTCATAGGATTGCCATACAAAGCCTGTAGACTTCTATTCAGATCAGGATGAAAGTGAAAATATCCAAAACCATCATTGATCATGACAATACCGCAAGCAAAAATATCTATATCACCATCATTATCGATATCACCAGCACTGGCATCATGGCTAAATCCACATAACTTACCTTCGCCATTGTTTTGATCATTGATATGATGCGAGGCATCATAGAACCTCCCATTACTATCACTTAAAAGTAATAAATCTGGATAGGGTAAAATAAAGTTATTTCCATAATCTGGATCACGGTATTGCAACCCCATCGAGCCAGCAAATACATCATCCACTCCATCGTTGTTAAAATCAGCAACAACCAAGCGGTAAGCAAAGGGATGTTCAGGTGGTTGACCCTCTGAATAGATCGATAGATCTTCGACTAATCTTCCATTTCCGTCATTAAGATAAATCTCAATGGGTGCATCTATTTTTTGTTCTAATTCAATAGTATGAGGAAAAATAGCCCAAGCAATAACAAGATCCTCTAACCCATCGTTATTAAAATCACCGATGGCCATATTATGTGCATCTTGCCCAAAGAGTTCATTTTCAAAGGTTTCACAATCCTCAGGAGTGGGGTAGCAGATTGTTGCAGTGAATGTCTCAGTGATTTCTATTCCACCAAAACCTAAAGCATGACTGCCCATAAAATTTGATTGGGTTTGTAATTCATTAAAGGGAGGAGGATCGGGTACAAATTTCAATAATGGATCAGCTCTTGAGACTGTAAGAGGAAAAATTGTTTCCTTATAAGGACATGTTGATGAAATTTGAGTTTGAACTTTGATGTCATATTCTTGATGGCTTTGCATTGTGAGAGGTGCTCTAAAAGTAAATGTTCTAAAATCATCTGATCGTAACCACTGCGCAGCATCTAAGGATAGTAAAAAATTACAATTAGAATTTGAAGAAACTGTAAAAGTCATGTGTTCGTAACTATGCACTGACTCATTGTAAGAGGCTGTTATGATGAGGTCCTCTTGATTGCTGGCAGACTCCGATGAAGAACTTGAACAACCGATGATAATTATAAGAATAAAACTGTAAGCGATATTCTTTAACACGAATGTGGTGCTACTAAATACTGAACTATATTGCCTGATTGATCAATCGCACGAATAGCTTGCCAACCATTTCTACCAAGATGATATTGCTCTAAATTCGACATCCGGTAGGGCACATCTGCTATATCACAGCTTTCGAAATCAATCCAAGTATTGGTTTGTAATACTTGGATAGCAATTTTTTCTTTACTCATTAGGTATAAATAACTGAGTCAAATACCTGCCAATTCATTTAATTTATTCCTCAGTCATAGTAGTTTGATAAACTAAATCATCTGCATAAATAGCAAACATATCTGCATGATCTACTTCTTTTTCTGAGAGGGAAATAAAAACATGAATGCCCCCTCGGTTGTTGGCAAAGAATTTTTCTTCACCCCAAGACAAGTAATTTGTTTTGTACAAAGGCACTGCCATAAGATCATTTTGGTAATCATCTATCGGATAAAGTTTTTTACTATTTCCAATATTTAAAGGGTTCACCCATTTCTCTTTTTCATTTTGATTTAGGAAATAAATCGTTGAATTAGCTTTGCACAAATACATCTTAAGATTTATTGAGCTCCTAAAACCATCCTTGGAGTAGGGCAATCATTCCAAAAATGACACCAAGCAATACAAAAATAATTGTAGTTTTTGAATCCATTTTTATTTATCATCTTTTTTTTT
>CAJWHU010000091.1 GCA_913041325.1 uncultured Fidelibacterota bacterium
ATTTAGTTCCGGGAAAAATTCAGCTATGCTATTACTTCGAACATTTATTGCTTTTGTTGCACCCATCTCCCTGGCAAGATCTAATCGGTATTCATTGACATCCGTTATTACCACATTTCGAGCACCTACAAAATTACATATTGATGTAGCCATTAATCCAATCGGCCCTGCTCCTGTAATTAAAACGTCTTCGCCAATCATCTCATAATGTAATCCGGCGTGTACTGCATTCCCAAATGGGTCAAAAAATGATGCTATATCGGAGGGGATTTCTTCGTGTATAGGCCACACATTAGACTCTGGAATAACGATATAGTCAGCAAAGGCACCATCTCTATGTATACCAATACCAATTGTCCTGTGGCATAAGTGCTTTTGGCCTGCTCTGCAGTTTCTGCAATATCCGCATGTTATATGCCCCTCTCCAGACACGCGTTGTCCAGGAGAATAATGGGTAACGCTTGAGCCGACTTCATGAACTATTCCACAAAATTCATGCCCTATGATTAGAGGTGTCGCTATATTATTCTCTGCCCACTTATTCCACTTGTAAATATGCAAGTCTGTTCCGCAGATAGAGCTATGCGTAACCTTTATCTTTACATCATTAGTTCCACATTTAGGCTCTGGAGCATCATCCATCCAGATACCATGTTTGCCATGAAGTTTCATAATTGCTTTCATTTAAAAAGTGTAATTATTTGATTAATTTTAACAAACAAATTTAGCAAATTTTTACCCATATAATTTTCTCAATGTTTTAACACTTGCATTAGAAAAAGGTATGATAAGTTTTGCAACAAATTTTGAGCCAAAAACTAGATAATTATGTCAAAAACATTATCATTTACTAACCAAAAAGGTGGAGTAGGAAAAACTACATCTGCGGTAAATGTAGCCTTGAGTCTAGCAGTTTCTGAGGTCAAAACTCTATTAATCGATTTGGATCCACAATCGAATGCATCTACTGGATTATCTGATTTGATCAAGGATAAAAGGGGGAATGTATATGACGTTATGTTGAGAAGTGAGAGCATTAACGATGTTGTTACAACTACATCATTTGATCATTTAGATATCATAATTTCTACTAATGACTTAGTAGGTGCTGAAATCGAATTGGTTGGAGTGATGGCTAGAGAATATCAGCTACAAAAAGCATTAGGTACCATAAAAAAAAATTATGATATCATTATAATTGATTGCCCTCCATCACTGGGTTTACTAACCATTAATGCTCTTACAGCCTCTGATGCGATAGTTATACCTATTCAGTGCGAATATTATGCTTTAGAGGGACTGGGACAGCTACTGAATACAGTCAGACTTGTCCAGCGCCACCTAAACAAAGAATTAGAGATTATTGGCATCTTAATGACAATGTATGATGGAAGATTAAACTTATCTAAACAGGTTGTCAATGAAGTAAATAGTTTTTTTAAGGATAAATTGTTTAAGACTTACATTCATCGTAACGTTCGGTTAAGTGAGGCTCCAAGTTTTGGTAAACCCGCCTTACTATACGATGCAAACTCAACCGGGGCTCAAAATTACATGAGCTTAACTGAGGAAATTTTACAGCGTGTCAGTTAAAAGATTAGGCAAAGGTCTTGAGGCATTAATCAGGCCACAAGATGAGATCAAGAAAGACAATAAAGAGAATACCAAAGATCCTAGTCTTGGAGTGAACGCTATTGCCATAAAAGATATAAAGCCTAATCCAAACCAGCCCAGGCGTGACTTTGATCAGGATGCTATAAAAGAATTAATGCATTCCATTAAGGCAAAAGGGGTGGTTACTCCAATTACAGTTAGGAAAAAAGATTCACAATACGAAATTATTGCCGGAGAGAGACGATGGCGTGCATCAAAAAAAGCAAAAAAAAGAACAATTCCTGCATACGTATTGAATGTAAAAAATGACTCTGAAATATTGGAACTCTCATTAATTGAAAACATACAGAGACAGGATTTAAATCCATTGGAGGAGGCTAATGCGTATGCAGTCCTTAATTCAGAGTTTGGAATGTCTCACCAAAAAATAGCGGAAGCTGTAGGTAAAAAAAGAACAACTATTTCAAACTCATTAAGGTTGCTTAAACTCCCTCCTGACATTAGGAAGAGTTTGAGAGAGAATGAAATTTCTTCAGGGCATGCGCGAGCTATTTTGCAATGCAAAACCATAAAGCAAATGAATGCTCTGTGGAGAAAAATAGTTCAAAATGACCTTAGTGTTAGATCAGCGGAGGAATTATTCAAACAATCAAAAAAACACACGTCCCGAAATAAAGTATCAGCCGTAAATAAATCTGCTGACTTCAGAATAATTGAAAATGAGCTTATTGAAACCCTTGGGACTAAGGTAAAACTAAAATCGTCCAAAACTGGGGGCGTAATTGAAATATCCTATTTTTCAGATGATGATCTTGAAAGAATAATAGATCTACTCAATACAATATAATTAGTCTCTTATGAAAACAGATAAATATACTTTTGTTTTTATTCCAGATGCAGAATCGAACGCATCATCATATCATCTTTCCAAAAAAGTTTTTTTAGGAATAATATTCACTTTTTTTTTGTTATTAGTTTCAAGCTTGAGTGTCCTGTCATTTTACATACCCAAAATTTCTGATTACTATGATTTAAAAAATAGTCACAACAAAATCCTATCAGAGCGATCGAAGGTTTTGGGCCTTACCGGAGATCTTGAAAGAATAAAAAAAATGGATGAATTAGTTAGACAGGCACTTGGTTTAACATTAGAAATTGATGATAGACCAACACAGGAAGATTCACTAGTTGGAATATTTAAATCAATAGTCAACAGGGCATCTAATATCGAAAATATTCCATCCGAGCCTCCTGTCAAGGGTTATTTAACTCGCACATCAACTAAATCTGGGTCCTTTTTAAGTGATAACCATAATGGTATTGATATTGCATCCAAAGAGGGCGAGCCGATTATTGCTGCCGCAAAAGGAGTTGTGGTCTTTTCTGGCTGGACGTATGAACATGGTAATATGATAATACTTTATCACGGGGATGGTTATTTCACTCATTATGGGCATAATAAGATAAACTTTTTAGAACAATTAGATATGGTTGAAAAGGGAGATGTAATCGGGCTTGTAGGAAATACAGGTGTATCAAGTGGACCTCATTTGCATTTTGAAGTTTGGAAAGAGTTTAAACCATTGGATCCTCTGACTTTTTTCCCGGAATATAAAACTCTCGAGCTGAAATCGTACAATGAGCAAAATTAATTTTCAAAATGTGCATACAATGGTTGGTGCGGACGCTGTAATTGATGGTCCTATCACATTGGAGGAGGGGATAATAGTTTATGGTAAAATTAATGGGAATATAAAAACAAAGGGGCCTGTCCGTATTGCCAAGGGAGCTATCGTTGTGGGTAGCGTAAAGGGTACAGATATTCGTTTAGGAGGCTCTGTTAGCGGTGATGTACATGCTGAAGGTAGAGTGATACTGGGTAAAAATTGTATCCTCAAAGGAGACGTTACATATCGCAGTATATTGATAGAGGAGGGTGCTCAATTCAAGGGTAAAGCTGATATTCTTTATGAAAAAAAATAGGAATTTATCATCAACAAAATATAATACTTTGAAAAAGAAGCCAAATGATAACAAATATGATTTGAGATATTTCCGATCTCTACAAAACATTTTAAGTGCGGCTGGACCGGCTGCATCGGCGTCATACACACTTTCTGGCTCAATCTTAATTTTTTTATTTTTAGGTTGGTACTTTGACAAGCAAAATCATACCTCACCATTTGGTTTATTAATCGGAATACTTTTAGGTCTATCTATTGGTTTCTATCATTTGTTTAAAACGATTAAACAAAAAAAGTAAGCTAAGGAGGCTTTGTTTATAACAATTATACTCATACGTTCTAATTCTTAAAAATCTTCTGTTTAACATTCCCTTTCAAAATAATTCTTTTTTTTAGTACTTTAGTCGGCCTTAAATAGTAATACAATTTTAAATAAAACCTATTTTTAGTAAAATTATCAAACTTAGCACTATTAACTTTTAAAAATCATGATCTTAGCAGCTTCAGGCAAGGCGACCACCACGGTGATGGAAAAAGTTGGTCCAAATATTATCAGTCATGTTTCAAACACCTATAAAACTGACTATCCTCCAATTTTGAAGATAGATCCATTCATGGGCATCGATTTCTCTATCACAAAACATGTTCTAATGTTGTGGCTTGTTTCCTTAATTGTGTCGATTACCATTATCATCCCAATTAGGAGGTATTTATCAAGTGGTAGTCCAGTTCCTTCTGGCTGGGTGAATGCAATTGAGGCTATAGTCAAATTTATCAGAGACTCTATTGTCAGGCCAAATGTTGGTGAAAAATGGGTAATGACTTGGGCACCTGTATTACTCACATTTTTTTTCTTTATTTTGTTTGCGAATGGTATTGGTATGGTGCCTATTTTTGATGTGCTAGGATCAATCAATCGATTTATAATCGGTGTTCCCTATTCTGATAAATACAATACCATTAATACAATGCTTAATGGTGGGGTAACTGCTACAGCTAATTTTAATGTGACGGGTGCTCTAGCAACCATAACGTTCTTTTCCATTATGATTGCTGGTATAATGGCCCACGGGTTTACAAAACACTGGAAAAACCTAGTGCCCCATGGGTTAGCATGGCCAGTGTATATAATTTTGGTGCCCATTGAAATAATGGGCCTTTTTGTGAAACCATTTGCACTAACTATGCGTCTGGCCGCTAACATGACAGGGGGCCATATAGCACTACTTGCCCTACTTTCACTAATGGCTATTTTTGGAGAGATGTTTGGTAGTGCAGTAGCAGGTATTGGTGTATCGCTGGTTGCGGTACCAATGGCAGCTGCTATTGCAGGTTTAGAAGTCATTGTTGTTCTTGTGCAGGCTTATGTCTTTACCTTATTGACAGCCGTATTTATCGGCATGGCAATTCATGTTCATCACTAATTAAAAAAAAAGGAAAAAAAAATGACAGCAACTACACTTATCCCAATTGGTATGGGTTTGATCGTTCTTGGTGCAGGCCTAGGGATCGGAAAATTTGCGGCCGCTGCGGCTGAAAGTATTGCACGTCAGCCAGAAGCTGCAGACAAGATTACAGGTGCTGTAAACTTGCCACTGTTTCTTCTTGAGGGTGTTGCAATTTTAGCAGAGGTATTCACTTTCTTAATGCTTATTCTCTAAAAATATCGTAAATGGTAAACAAAAAAGAGAACTATCAAGAAACCACTCTAGCCTCTACAAAAGAATCACAAGGTAGCAAACCAAATCCTCTAGTACAACTGGATCCGGGTCTGTTTATTTGGACTATATTGACATTCCTTCTATTGTGTTTTGCTCTTGCAAAGTTTGCTTGGAGACCATTACTAAAGGCTCTAGAGAGCAGAGAAAATGACATTCAGTCATCCATAGAGGATGCAGAAAAAGCTAGAATTGAGCTTATGAATCTGAATCAGAAAGCAGAAGATATCATTGCGAAGGCTCGCTCAGACGCTCAAGAGATTAGGCTAGAGGCTAAAACCTCAGCGGAAAAAATAAAAGCAGAAATAAGGTCACAAGCTGAGGAGGATGTTAAAAAGATTAAGGATGATGCGAACAGCCAGATTCAAGTAGAAAAGGATAAAGCCATATCTGACATTAGACGGGAGGTAGTCACCCTGACTCTCACGGTCGCGGAGAAAGTTATTGGAAAGAATATTTCTGTCGAAGACAATATGCAATTGATAGAAAAATCACTATCCAATTTGAAAAAGCATGAAGCGTAATATTAATCCCAAGGTTATTGCGGCAGGACTATTTAATGTCGCACAGCAGAATGATGATTTAGATGGAGTTAGAGATGCTCTAGGGTTACTTAATCGTGTAGTAATGGAAAGTGGTCAGTTTCGCGTACTAATTCAATCAAAAAAAATCAATGGGAAATCGAAAGTAGAAATCCTCAACTCAGTCTTAGGCCAATTATCTCATCCTTTAGTCAACGAAATAGTATTCTTCCTCAAAGGTAGTAGCGCAGTCAGCGAACTGCGAGAGGTATCCAATTTGTATGAATCAATGTACAAACACAAGAGTAAAACTATTGAAGTCCAAGGGGTGGTTGCTAGCGCAATGAGCGATCAGCAAATAGAAAATCTGAAAGATTCGCTTGATGACATTCTAGGAAAAAAAACTAAGCTGTCGATTGAAGTAGACCCTCGCATAATCGGAGGGATCAAACTGCGCATTGACAACACCTTTTTGGATGCATCTATCCACAACCAGTTGCAGACACTTCGTTCTGAAC
>CAJWHU010000092.1 GCA_913041325.1 uncultured Fidelibacterota bacterium
GATACAGGGTCATCCGAGGTTCAAATCGCTATTTTAACGCACAGGATAAGAGAGTTGACCAGTCATGTTGAAGTCCATAAAAAAGACCACCATACACGTCGTGGCTTGGTTCAGCTTGTTGCAAAAAGAAAAAAACTTTTGAAGTATTTGAGAAGATCTAGTGCCGAATCCTACCTGAAATTAATAAAAGATCTGTCGATAAGAGGTTAAATCAAAATTTATAAAAGGAAAAAAAGATAAAATGCAAAGTAAAGAGAAAATGATCGCAGGAAAGATCATGAAATTAGAGACGGGAAAAGTGGCTCGTCAAAGTAATGGCTCAGTAATGGTTACGTATGGAGAAACTACGGTACTAGCGACAGTTAATGCCGCTAAGGAGCCAAGAGAAGATGTAGATTTTTTTCCACTTCAAGTGGAGTATAGGGAAAAACATTACGCTGGTGGTAAAATTCCCGGAGGATTTTTCAAGAGAGAAGCTAGGCCAGCGGAACACGAGGTTCTTACTAGTCGGGTCACTGATCGCCCATTGAGACCTCTATTTCCGAAGGGTTATAAAAACGAAGTTCAGGTTATGATTACTGTCTTACAGAGTGATGGAAAAAACATGCCAGATGTTTTAGCTGGAATCGGCTCATCTGCTGCGCTGATGTGTTCCACAATTCCCTGGAATGGGCCCATCGCAACAGTGCGTGTAGGGCGGGTTAACAATGAGCTATTAATTAATCCAACCAGAGAACAAATAGAAGAATCAGATATGGACATGGTAGTTTCTGGAAACAATGAAACAATTGTTATGGTTGAGGGAGAGGCTGATTGCATGTCAGAAGAAGATATGCTAGTCTCCCTCAAGGCTGCTCACGCGGTTATTAAGGATATTATTGCACTACAGCTAGACCTAGTTTCTGCCCTAAATGTTCAAAAGGATGAATTTATAACCCCAAAACCGAGTCCGGAATTAGTCACCGCTATTGATGAAAATTTAGGTGATAAGGTTGATGAAATAATTGCAATGCCTGATAAGCTTGACCGCTCAATAGCTAGAGATGAAATGACAAAATCTTTAATCGAATCATTGGAGGATTCCTTTCCCGATGAATCTAAAAATATAAAAAGCGTACTCGATGACCGTTTTAAGAATGGATATCGCGAACAAATTCTAGCAACAGGAAAAAGGAGTGATGGTAGAAAAACAGATGACATTAGAGAGATAACCGTAGAGACTGACATTTTGAAGAGGACACATGGTTCAGCTCTGTTCACTCGTGGTGAAACCCAGGCTCTTGTCGTCACCACTCTTGGCTCAAAAAGTGATGAGATGATAGTGGACAGTATGGATGAAGATTACAAAAAATCCTATTACCTTCATTATAATTTTCCACCCTATTCGGTTGGTGAGGTTGGTAGAATTGGCTTTACTGGTAGAAGAGAGATTGGGCATGGTAATTTGGCACAGAGAGCAATTAAACCTGTCTTGCCTGATTATGATGATTTTCCTTACACAATAAGAGTAGTTTCGGAGATAATGGAGTCCAATGGTTCTTCTTCTATGGCTTCTGTTTGTGGAGGCTCTCTATCCTTGATGAGTGCTGGTGCCCCATTGAAGTCCCCTGTGGCTGGAATAGCCATGGGTCTCATTACGGATGGCAAAAGACACGCAATTCTTAGTGATATATTAGGAATGGAAGATCACTTGGGAGATATGGATTTCAAATTAGCAGGTACAGATGAGGGTATCACTGCAATTCAATTGGACCTAAAGATTGATGGCTTATCTTTTGATTTAATAGAACAGGCATTGAACCAAGCAAAAAATGGTAGATTGCACATATTGAGTGAAATGAATAAAGCTATGTCAAAGCCAAATGAGATATCGCAATACGCACCAAGAATAATGTCGGTGATGATAAATCCAGAAAAAATTGGCGCGCTAATAGGTCCTGGCGGTAAAAATATCAAAAAAATCATTGAAGATACTGAATGCGAAGTCAATGTGGATGATGATGGCTTGGTAACCGTTGCAGGCGCTAATACAGAAAAATGTAATGAAGCTATGGAACTGGTAAAGGCCATTACTTTTGAGCCTGAAGTTGGGATGGAGTTTGATGCTAAAGTCACTAGACTAATGTCCTTTGGTGCTTTTGTAGAATTCGCACCTGGCAGGGAGGGCATGGTACACATATCAGAGCTAGAATGGAGAAGAGTAGATAAGGTAGAGGATGTATTGAAGCCAGGAGATTCTGTTAAGGTGAAACTAATTAAAGTTGATGACCAGGGCAGGCTCGATTTTAGTAGAAAAGCGTTGATTGAAAAACCTGAAGGTTATGTTGAGCGGCCTAGAAAAGACAGAAATCTCAAAGGGAAAAAGCCTTTTAAAAAGAGAAGATTCTAATATTTCACTTTTTAGGTTATTATGCCGTCTGTCGATTTTGCAAATCACCACGTTTGTAACTTATGAAGTCTCCAGAGTTATCAGAGCACTACAAAAATAGAAAACCCTCAGTCATACGCTCAGCTCAGATCAAATGTAACAAACGCGAAGATATAGACTCAATTACTGTCATTAACCTCGCCATAGGCAATATCAATTTGCCAATGCATCCCTCAATGATCTCTCGTTTACAAGGTTTAGGTAGAGATTCATTTCAAGATGGCGTTGTAAAATATACCTCATCAGGAGGCAATCAAGAGACAAAAGATGCATTCTTAAATATCCTCGCGTCGGATGGTGTGAATACAAAGGACATACATGTAAACATTACTGATGGCGCATCTGCTGCAATAGAATTAATCATGTTAGGGGTTTGTAATTCCGGCTATGATGATAAAATCATGCTATTCGACCCTACTTATACTAATTACTTGGATTTTGCTAGGAGACTCAATATAGGCGTTTTAACCCATGCAAGAAGGATTAAAGATGATGGTTCTATTGCGGATTTCGATATTTCAAAATTAAAAAAGTTATTCAAATCAGAAAATATAAAAGGTCTCATAATCATACCTTATGATAATCCAACAGGTGATTTTATTGAACAGCCATTGCTTGAACAAATTGCAAAATTGTGTGTGGAATATGGAATTTGGCTAATAAGTGATGAAGCTTATAGACCTCTTTATTATGATGAAAAAATAGGTTTTTCAAGTATCTGGCTATTAGATGAAAACACTGTACCAGGAATAACAGGTTCGAGAATTGGGATTGAATCATCTTCGAAAATATGGAATGCTTGCGGTTTACGAATTGGAGCAATATTGACAGATAACATCGCCTTTCATGAAAAAGCAATATCAGAATACACTGCAAATTTATGCGCAAACTCATTGGGGCAAGAAATATTTGGAGCCTTAGCTAATGAATCTCATCAAAGTATACAAAATTGGTATGAAAAACAAAAATTTCATTATAAAGACATCATCATCAAGCTATCGGAGGAATTTAAAAAACAAATTCCTGGTGTTATAGTATCAAGACCTAAAGCTGCCATATATTTTATAATCGACCTTAAGAATGTTGTAGAGGTAACCTTTAATGCAATAGATTTCACAAATTATTGCGCGGAAGAAGGAAGAGTTAAAATTGGACAAAATGATTATACCTTGTTATTGGCTCCCATGAGTGGTTTTTACTCAAACAAAAAATTAGGCAGAAAACAACTAAGGGTCGCTATAGTTGAAGATTATAACTTAATCATAAAAGCCCCAAAGATTTTATCAAAATTGTTAAATAGTTATTCTCTCTATAGAAACTTCTAATATTATGTTGTGTAGAAACCTTACGCTAATTATATTAAGTATAACTTTAAATATTAGTTCATGAGTAAAATAAAGCCTCAAGTAAAAAAATTGTATTATTCTATTGGTGAAGTCAGTCGGTTGACCAACCTCAAGGCCTACGTTTTACGCTATTGGGAATCCGAATTTTCTGCGCTTAAACCACCCAAAAACCGTGCAGGTAACAGAACTTATAGGCAAAAAGACATTGATACTATTTTGAAAATCAAAGATTTGCTATATAAGAAAAGGTATACAATTGATGGGGCTAGAGAGGCTTTGAAAGCTAGTTCCGATGGTGGTTTTTTAGGTGTACGAGATAGCAAAAGTATAGTAAAACAAGATATTGTCGTTGGTAAAATCAGAAAAGAGCTAGAAAAAATATTGACAATCATTTCTGAATAGATTTAACGGAGCGTGGCGCAGCCCGGTAGCGCACCACAATGGGGTTGTGGGGGTCGCAGGTTCAAATCCTGTCGCTCCGACTTTGGTTTAGTTTATATTAAACACCCTAATTCCTTAAATTAAACACGATTAAATCTGCAATAGTTTGAGTTAGGAATTATCACATATATGTTGACTACAGGATTTATACTAGTAACAATAACCCTTATTATTTTAGGTATAATATCTTTTAAGATGAGTGTACCTAGAGCATCATACCCAATGGTTATGATTTATATCATCTTTGTTTATTATCAAATTCCCAACCGCCCACAAGACAAACCAGATAAAATCTATGATAAATCGATTGAACGCGATTCTAATCCCTTAGAACTTGAACAAAAAGAAATAAAGCCTTCAAAAAAAGAGATTGTTGCTGATATTAAAATCGACTCTACTAAAATTGAACCAAAATCAAAAAAACCTCCCGAATCTAGATTTGAAGCTCCGGTTAAAAAGAAACCTCCAACCCGAGTTTCAAAAAAGCTTCCTAACAAAAGTCAAAAACTAGTGAATCGTGCAGTCAGCGATCTAATTCTCAAAGATATAAAAATTTGTAAATACATTAAGAAGCGCACGCCAGTTGGTTCTGATGTGATTTTTTCTAACAATGTTGATTCACTCTATTGTTATACCCGTATCCAAAATAAGGGCAAGAAGAGAGAAGTAAAGCATATCTGGTATTATAACGACAGAATGATGACTCAGGTGAGGTACAATGTGCGGAAATCAAATACATTTCGGTCTTGGACCAGGAAGACTATTTATCCCCACCAAGTAGGAAAATGGAGGGTGGACATTCATGATAATAATGGAACCATTATTGGCTCTATAGACTTTGAAATAAAAAAACAAAATTAGTGTTTCTTTTGAGAAAGACTATATTTTTGTTATTTATATATTCCTTTTCTTGTAATGACATTACAATTGAAAAGCAGCTTCCCATGGGCTGGTCAAAGTTTGATTTAGATCTACCAGATGGTATTGATGTCTACCAAGGGCAAAATTTTAAATTACCTTTGAGAGCGTGGGTAGTTAAAGTAGACTTGAAAAATAAAAAAATTTTTGCAAAGGTTTTATCATCTAATGATAGAGACAGAAAAGAGACTCCATTACAGTTTTTAGAAAATACCGGTGCGCTAGTAGTTATTAATGGTGGTTTTTTTAATTCTGATAATTTTATATCGAAGCACGTTGGATTATTGAAAACAAATGGATTTTTAGAAGAGCCAGCTAGTCACTCAGTAATTAGAGACTCTGAGCGGTATTATATCACTAGAGGTGCATTTGGAATAGATTTTGACGGATATCCTGACATTGCTTGGTGCTCAACAAAAAATGATTCTATTTTTGAATGGAAAAGGCCCACCAGTAATAGACCAGGGTCTCCAAGCAAAAAGCTAAAGTTTACGGTTGCTAACCTTTGGAATGTGCGAGATGCCATTCACGCAGGTCCTGTATTAATTGATCAAGAAAAAATTAATATAACGGTTGAAGATGAGGTGTTTTTTAATACACCGATTTCAGGTGTTCAGCCGAGGTCTGCAATCGGATTTACTGATGAAAATGAATTGATTTTAATGGTTGTGGATGGGAGACAATCTGACAGTAGAGGGGTTTACTTGGAAGAGCTTGCACTTTTAATGTCACAATTTAATTGTATTGAAGCTTTAAATCTTGATGGAGGAGGTTCATCTGCATTGGTTGCGGATAGTCGGCTATTAAATCGGCCATTGGGAAGAACTTCCCAAAGAGAAGTCATGTCCGCAGTTGGAATTTTTTACACCAAATGAAGTAGTCTTGAATGAATTATATACGTAATATATACAATTGGGTCTTGTCTCTGGCAAATAAACCAAATAGCGTAAAAGCTTTGGGAGGAATTGCCTTTGCCGAAGCCTCGTTTTTCCCAATACCCCCTGATTTATTACTGATACCACTCGCGCTTGGTGATCGAACCAAATCAATATATTTTGGGCTAACTTGCACCTTGTTTTCGGTTTTAGGGGGCGCGGTAGGATATTTTATAGGTTCATACTTATGGTGGGGACTTGGCGGAGAGTTTTCAATTTTTGCAAACTTTTTCTTTAAAAATATTCCTGGGTTAAATA
>CAJWHU010000093.1 GCA_913041325.1 uncultured Fidelibacterota bacterium
TTTTGGTTTTACGTTATCGTTATGGGCTTTTCAGTTGGGTCCTATTTTAGCTTTTTGACCGGAGCACCTGTAATATCGGCTGAATATTTTGAGTTAGCTCCATCTGTTCAAGGGTATTTGTTTGCTATACTGGGACTGGGATTTTTATTAGGAAACTTTCTTACAGGTCGCTTTGCTATGAAAATAGGACTTAACCGTCTTATGCTTTGGGGCTGTTTTATTGCGCTCATAGGTCCATTATTGCAGTGCTTTATTTATTTAAATTTCATCTTTGGGCCACTTAGTTTTTTTGCTCCAATGTTTTTGGTAGGTTTGGGCCAAGGTTTAATTGTTCCAAATGCTGCTGCAGGCATTGTGTCTGTTAACCCTAGGTTAGCAGGTAGTGCATCTGGCTTAGGCGCAACGATACAGGTTATGATAGGAGGTATTCTAGCCTATATAACAGGTTATATAATTTCTATTTTTGTAACGCCTCTACCTTTGCTATTTATTCTATTTCTAACAATTTTGGTAACGCTGTTTTTTTCTTATAAATTGCATAGAAATATTTCTTGATAATAAAATAAGAAGATCTTTGTAAACCAAAGCTCGCAATTTCTAACTTGTTTCGATATTGGCTAAGTGCTGACCTTCTTGAACTAGATCACCTTCCTCCACAAGAAAGCTTTTAACAATTCCCTTTTTTTCAGCAAGAATTTCTATTTCCATTTTCATAGACTCGAGAATTAAAATTACATCTCCTTCATCGATGGTATCTCCTGCATTTTTTTCTATTCTAAATATCGTTCCTGCCGTCTCAGATATCACTTTAAAAAGCTCCATTCTCATCTCCTGTCATTGAATAAAATTTGAAATTATTTTTGATAATTTATCTGGCTGCTCAACAGCTATATCATGACCTGCATTTTCTAAAATTACCATCTTTGATGGTGGGATTGCAAATTTGTCGGCCATATTTTTTTTTAATAAAGGATCATTTTTCCCACATACAAAGAGTGTAGGTATAACAATATTTTTTAAGTCTTTGGAAACATTGAACTGGGCCATTTCTTTGGCCATCCCGAAATAATGTCCATGGGAACAGCTGCAAATTACTTTGGCTCTTTGAAAAAACCAGCTTTCCTTTTTTCTGTGCCAAAAAGTATTTCGCTTCCTTAATAATTTTTTCAATAATGGGATGTTTTTATTCAAACGGAAGATATCACGTTTTCGCGCAAAATCTTTGTCTGCTTTATATCCTGAAGAAGGTATTGGTGCCAATAATATTAAGCGTTTTACTCTTTTTGGGTAATTTATTGCTAGTTGAAACCCTAGTCCACCTCCCATGCTGTGTCCGATGTAATTAAAGCTATTTATTTTTAAATAATCCATCAAGTTAACAACATCATCGGCATGGGAGTTTAGAGAGTAGCCTTCTCGTGTATGCTGAGACCTTCCAACGCCGCGGCTTTCCATGCTGATAAGGCGGTGTTGTTTTTCCAGTTTAGAGCCGAGGGGTTGCAAGTTTTCTTCAGAAGCAGTATGCCCGTGGTGAAGCACTGTTGCTTCTCCTCGGGGGCCTCTATCTTGATACCATATATTCGCTTCTCTTATATAAGCAAATGCCATAAGACAACCGGTAGTAGGATTATGAAATTTTTAATGACACAATGTTACTAGCTGCCAATACCCCGAAATTTTGGTGGACGTTTCTCCATAAAGCTGTTTACACCCTCTTTGAAATCAAACTCCTCAAAACTTGCAAACATCTGTTCGTTTGCCTCTTTAAGAGATTCAATAAATGTTTGGCTGTAGCCAGCTCTTATTTGCCTCTTCATTATTGCTAATGATCTTGGAGAAGTTTTAAGAGCCATATTTTCTGCATAATTGTTGACATAACTAGTGAGTTCCTCAGAGGATAAGCTCCTATTTACTAAGCCCATGGATTCAGCTTCATCACCCTTAAAGATCCTGGCAGTTAATAACAAATCTAAAGCGTTAGCTTCCCCAATAAGTCTTGGCAGCATCCAAGCGATACCATGTTCTGCAATAAGTCCACGAGACGCAAAAGCAGTTGTGAGCTTGGCATCCTGATTTACAAATCGTAAATCGGCATAGAGAGTGAATATTAAACCTATTCCTGCACAAGCGCCATTAATCATTGCAATAATTGGTTTAGGACAATTATACATGTAGGCGAAGCGTCCTTCGAAGTCATCAATAATGTCTGGTCCTAAACCTTTATCAGCTTGATATGGTTTTATTTCCATATCAACTTCAATTGGCTTGGCCCCACTCCCATCAGCTCTATTTTTTAGGCCACCCATGTCCGCGCCCGCACAAAAACCTCTGCCAGCCCCAGTAACTATAATGCAGCGGCATTCTTTATTTTGTCCGGCTATTTCAATTGCACTTTTCACTTCATTTCCCATTGTTGGGGTCCACGCATTTAGTTTATCGGGTCTATTTAACGTAATCGTAGTAACTCCCTTATCAGTATTAACCAAAATTTCTTGAAAATTCATGAGATACTCCCTAATTTATAAAAAGCTGATACTTGTCAGGGTATAAATAGGAAGTTCGTAAGTCAATATTCATAAATATTTTAACGTGTTAAAAATTAATTTTATGTATTGTTTAGTTTAAATTTTAGTAAGCGCGCTAACAAAAAGTTATAGAAAGTAGAAATCTGAGATGGTTAATAATAATGATCCAATTGAAAAATTTATATCTGCGTCTGTGGAGTTATCTTATGAAACCCCAAATGTTAAATTTGATGGCCCACTAATCGAAGTAGATAAAGTTGGCATCATAGGTGCTGGTACTATGGGTGGTGGTATCGCAATGAATTTTGCAAATATTGGTACGACTGTGAAAATAGTAGAAAATTCTTCTGAAAATTTAGAGAAAGGTCTCAAAAGAGTAAGAGAAAATTATCAAAGAAGTGTTAACAGGGGGAGATTTTCTCAAGAAGAGTTAGAGAATCGAATGCACCTGATAGAAGGCGTAAGTAGCTTAGAAGAATTAGAAGACTGTAATTTGATAATTGAAGCTGCATTTGAAGAATTAGATGTGAAAACAAACCTATTCCAAAAAATAGATAAGATTGCTCAACCTGGCGCGATATTAGCTACCAATACATCAGGATTAGATATTAACGAGATTGCAAAAGCTACAAATAGACCAGAAAGTGTCATTGGTCTTCATTTCTTCTCGCCTGCAAATGTCATGAGGCTTCTAGAAATTGTTCAGGGAAGGGAAACTGATCCAATTACGGTGAGATCTTGTATGAATATTGCCCATAAAATAAATAAGATACCCGTGTTAGTGGGTGTGTGTCACGGATTTGTAGGAAATAGAATACTATGGGCTAGAACAAGGCAAGCGCATAGGCTTTTGGGTAAAGGAGTAATGCCTTGGGACGTTGATGGGGCATTAAACATGTTTGGTTTTAAAATGGGCCCCTTCCAAATGTCTGATTTGGCTGGACTCGACCTTGGTTGGTCCAAGGGTAGTAAAACGCAATATCCCGTGAAGGATGCACTTTGTGAAATGGGAAGAAGAGGGCAAAAGACTGGAAAGGGTTATTACGATTATGATGAAAACAGAGTAGGGTCTCCTTCAATGGAAACTGAAGAAGTTATAGCGAAATTAAATGGTGGCAAAAGAGTAAATTTTTCGAAAGAAGAAATAACCGAGATGTTGATATTTCCCATGATTAATGAGGCTGTAAAAGTTCTTGAAGAAAACAAAGCACAGCGACCATCCGATATTGATGTCATATGGCTATTTGGATATGGTTGGCCAAAAGATAAAGGCGGTCTGATGTACTATGCAGATACCATTGGAGCAAAGAGTATATTGAAATGTTTACAAAAATTGGCTGAAGATGATCACGAATTGGTCATTTCTGATCTGCTTATAAAAATGGCTCAAAATGATGATAAGTTTCTTGATATTAACACGGGAGGGCTAATAGCTACTTGAGGGTGGAGTGATGTCTTATAAGTTCGTCAAAGTAGAAAAAGAGCAAAAGGTTCTTACTGTCACTATTAATCGCCCGGAGGTGTTAAACGCTATGCATGCCCCGTTTCATTTAGAAATGGAACAGATATGGGATGACTTTAGTAGTGATCCTAATTTGTGGGTTGGAATTATAACAGGTTCTGGTGTTAAGGCGTTTTCTACCGGAAATGATCTTAAGTATACTGCTGGTGGCGGTCAGGGCTATAAGAATAAATCAGGAGCTGGTGGTCTCACAACTAGGTTAAATTTAGAAAAACCGATTATTGCGGCGGTAAATGGGTATGCATTGGGTGGAGGTTTTGAGATAGCTCTAGCGTGCGATATTATTATAGCCTCAAAAAATGCAATATTTGCATTACCGGAGGTTCGAGTCGGTTTAATAGCTGGAGCTGGTGGAATACAAAGGTTAATAAGACAAGTTGGTAGAGCGTCAGCATTGGAAATGATATACACTGGACGCCATGTTAAGGCCGATGAAGCACTTAGGTTAGGAATTGTAGCAAAGGTTGTAGAGCAAAAAGAACTTCTAAAATGTGCAAAAAAATTGGCTAAACAAATAATAGCTGTTTCGCCTTCCTCTGTTAAAGCAACTAAGAAAGTCATAAATTCAATGGATAGAGACGCAAGACTTGAGGAAAGCTTAGCATTTACCAGAGATGTAGTCAGTACTTTGAAAAATACTGATGATTTTAAAGAAGGTGTAAATGCGTTTGTCGAGAAAAGGAAGCCCGTTTGGAAAAACTGTTAATTTGAGGAGAAAAAGATGCCAAAAGATACGATTTCATCAAGTTTCGTTGATATGAATAATTTAGAAATGTCAAATGAAGTCAAACCATTATTTGATAAAGTGGTAAAACATGTAAAAGAAAACGTCGATCCAATTTCTGACGAATTTTATAAGCTTGCCGAAGAAAACGAAAATCGTTGGCATTTAAATGAGCGGCAGTTGGAGCTACTTGAGGGAGCAAAAAATAAAGCAAAGGAGTCGGGTTTGTGGAATTTCTTCTTGCCAAATGCAGAGACAGGTGAGGGTCTTTCTAATCTTGATTATGCTTACATTGCAGCCGAATTAGGAAAAAATCCATTAGCATCGGAAACTCTTAATTGTTCTGCCCCAGACACAGGGAATATGGAGGTATTAGAAAGAGTGGGCACACCCGAGCAAAAAGAAAAATGGCTTAAGCCACTTTTAAATGGCGAAATAAGATCATGCTATGGAATGACAGAGCCCGCAGTAGCATCTTCTGATGCGAAAAATATCTCAACCTCTGCTAGGCTTGTAGGGAATGAGTGGGTAATAAATGGAGAAAAATATTACATATCCGGAGCTGGAGACTCTCGTTGTAAAATCATGATCTGTATGGTTAAAACTAATCCTGACGCCGAGCCCTTCAGGCAGCAGTCACAAATTCTTATTCCTCTAGATACTCCCGGATTAGAGATTGTTCAGCCCATGACTGTATTTGGTCAGGATGAAGCTCCAAAAGGGCATATGCACATTCGAATGACTAATGTGAAAGTGCCGAAAGAGAATGTTCTTTGGGGAGAAGGAAAAGGGTTTGAGATATCGCAAGTACGACTTGGCCCCGGTAGAATTCATCACTGCATGCGATCTATAGGCCAGGCAGAAAAGGCCTTGGACCTACTAATAAACCGTGGTTTATCAAGAAAAGCTTTTGGTAAAAATATAATTAATTTGGGTAAGAATATGGAAACAATTTCCAGATCACGTATTGAAATTGAAGCAATGAGGCTTATGGTTTTGAAAGCGGCAAAGGCCATGGATGTTTTGGGTAATAAGGAGGCAAGGGTATGGATTTCTATGGTTAAAGCAATGGTGCCTGAGAAAGCTTGTAAAATAATTGATGACGCTATACAAATTCATGGGGCAACGGGGGTTTCTCAATGGTCACCATTACCTGGAATGTATGTTAAACAACGAATTCTAAGACTTGCTGATGGCCCAGATGAGGTCCATCATCACGTAGTAGCCAGAGCAGAAGTGAATTCTTACGAACTATCAAACGTAAGGAAAGTGGCGTCTAATGAGAAATGAGTTATTTAATCTTAGCGACAAAAGGGTATTAATAACTGGAGCATCCAAAGGCATGGGTAAAGCTATGGCAACTGCACTGCTGGGCTATGGCGCACATGTAGTTATTTCTTCGAGGAAACAGGAACAATTAGAGGCCTGCGCTCAGGAACTTAAGGAGTCAACTGGAAATGATAAAGTATATCCATATGCTTTTAACATGAGTAATGAAAACGAGATGAGTAGTCTTACA
>CAJWHU010000094.1 GCA_913041325.1 uncultured Fidelibacterota bacterium
AAGAGCTCTTCCTCTGGCTTTGATTTTCTAAACCATTGTAGTTGAACACTATCCAGCTTACCTTCCTTCTCTAAATGCAGTAAATCCTTCATTGTATTCATATTTTCCCGGTACTCTAGCGGTAGGTAATATGGTTTATCTACGTAATAATTCCTCAAATATTTGTACCGTTCATCTCTCACAGCGCGTATCTGATCATAGTGCTCATCAAATCTATCAGCGGCAGCGAAAATATATTTTCTCTCTACATTACTTTTATATTTTCCCTCGAAAGGAAATCCTTGATGGTAATTTTGGGGCTCTACCCCTATTATAGAAAGAAGCGTTGGAGCAAAATCTACAAAACTGATTAGTCTCTCATCAATTTCACCTGCTCTAATTTTATTTGGATACCGAATGATCAATGGTACTTTTATCCCGGAGTCATAAAGCAACCTTTTTTGCCTCGGCAGCGGTCCTCCATGGTCTGAATAAAAAACAATAATTGTTTCTTCCAGCAAACCATCTTCTTCCAATTGATTAATGATAAGGCCGATTTTTTCATCTAGTTCTACAATATTAGAGTACATTCTGTGCATATCTTTTCTAACAACGTCGCTATCAGGAAGATAAGGTGGTATCTTGATATCAATATCATCGGTCACATACAGTGGCTTTTCTATTGCAGCGAACTTCTCCCACCATTTACCAATATTTCGCTCAGGGGGAAATGGTACGAGATCAAATTGACGATACCAAGGATCCCAGATATTTGACTCATGAGTAACACCAAAATTGAATACAGAAAAAAAGTTTGAGCCCTCTGGCCGATTTCTCCAGTGCGCAAAAATACTAGACTCATCCCAGGCTAAAACAGATTTACGAAATTGATAATCTTCTTTCTTGTTATTCGTACAATAATAGCCTTCCTCTCTCAAGATTTGACTGACCATTTTAACGTCAGGTGGAGGCACAACCTCATAATCTATGAGACCTTTTTCTCTGGCAGCTGGTTGCTGGGATAAAGTCCTCATGTGATGTGCGCCTATACTAGTTGGATACATCCCGGTCACTATTGCAGAGCGACTGGGTGCGCAAACCCCAGACACCGAGAATACATTGGTATAGCGCACTCCATCGTTTGCAAGACGGTTTAGATTTGGTGTAACTACTGTTGAATCGCCAAACGGTGGTAAATACGGGCTCAGGTCTTCAGCAACCAGCCACAATACATTTTGGCCTATATTATCATGCTTTTCGCTTTTACAAGAGAGAAGCAATATCAGCGATAATGCACTACCTGTTCTTATTATAGACATCATACGCGCTCTGATAATTGGGAAGGATATCATCATATTGCGTTGGCTTCCTAGGTACTTCCTTAACATGTTTATCTGATATCGAAAAAATTTGATCTACAATATCTGAATTGTCGCGTGCCACATTATACTTTTCTGATGGATCGTGCTCAATATTGTAGAGTAAGGGTAATGCATCTTGTGCTGGATCATTATCCCAGGGATTTGGATCTTTTATATACATTTTCCACTGCTTGTATCTTACACCAATAAGGGTGTCCTGCCTGTAGTAGTGTATGACCTCTCGAATAGGTTTATTTTTAAAAAATGTTTCAACAATATTCTCTCCATCTAATTCTTTTTTGTTGTAGTCTTGCTCTCCAGTCATGGCAAGAAAGGTTGGGTATAGATCCAATGTTGATGCTAATGCTGTAGAAACAATCCCTTCATCTATCATACCAGGCATCCACGCAATAGCTGGTACCCTGTAACCACCCTCATATACGCTTCCCTTGCTGCCTTTCAATAATCCTGATGATCCACCGTCTACATTTGCCCATGACCATGGACCATTATCGCTAGTAAAAATCACGAATGTATTTCTGGAGAGGTTAAGATCTTTTAATGTTTGTAAGATTTTGCCTACACTCCTGTCTAATTCTTCGACAACATCACCATACTCTCCTCGAATGCTCTTCCCTCTATTTTTTTCCTGCAAAACAAGTGGTGTATGAGGGGCTGTGTGAGCAAGATACAAAAAGAACGGTTTTTCCCTGTTATCTTGTATGAAATCCACAGATTTCTGCGTAAACATTTCAATGAACTTTCCCTGGTCTAAGCTCACACCAATTGTATCATGGCCATCAATAAATGGGAGAGGTGGAAAATTGTCCCTAGCGTAATCCCATTTTCCTTCTGGCCTCATATCATTGGAATATGGTATCCCATAAAAAATATCAAACCCATGGTTTAAGGGCATAAAATCTTTCAGATGTCCCAGATGCCATTTCCCTATGCATGCGGTTTTATAGTTGTAGGTTTTTAAGGTAGAGGCTATGGTTTTTTCACCAGGGTCTAAGCCCTTTGCATTATCTGGAAAAAGCACGCTCCTTTTTCCATACATCCCGGTACGAATTGGTAATTTTCCAGTCAATAACGCTGCTCTGCTGGGTGTGCAAATAGAAGATGCACTATAAAACTGCGTAAAGCGCATTCCTTCATCCGCCATTTTATCAAGATTAGGAGTTTGGATCGTTGGATGTCCGTATGAGGACAGATCGCCGTAACCAAGGTCGTCAGCAAAAATAATTATAAAATTTGGTGAACCATTTTGTTCTCCTGAGCTGCAGCTGAATTGGATAAAAGCAAAAATGTATAAAAAATAAATCATTTTGATTTTGCCGTAATGATAAGTGTCTATCTCGTGAAATCCTTGTATCTGACCCAATCAAAATCAGCGTAATCTCTAGATACCCTACCATTACTCGTTGTAAAGACACCTAATAAAGCACCGGTATAATTTCTGTCAAGGACTTTTATAGCATCCAGGGAGGTAAAGAATTTGAATTGTTTTCCATTATCAAGTGAGTAATAAAAAGTATACCTGTCTTTTCTTGATTCGGTTTTAAGGATTATACTTCCATCATAATCTTTTAGAACAACTTTTTTAAGTGAAACAATCTTTTTATCTTTCTGTTTTAATCTTTGCTCTAGATAATATCGTTTATTCATTTTATAAACAAGATTGGAGAGATAGTTCCACTCCTTCTGATAATGAATAATTCCGGACTCAACATCGTCTTCTTTGGGTAAGAAATTCATTTTTATTTCGTAGTCAAAGTCACTCTCTTTTTGGCGAAATCCCATTAGATTAAATCTTTTTCTATTTTCAATATTATTGGGGTTTGTGTAAAGCCTTAAAAAGCCTGGGTTTTCTAAAAGTGTATAAGCGCGCTTGAAAGGCACTCGAACAAATGTCCAATCTAGCTCTAGACTTTGGCTATTAAAGTCGTCAATAAATGTGTTATCAATATATTGAGGCATATTTGAAAATGGTAGTGGAGTGTATCGCTCGATCTTTCCGGTGGAAGGCGCTGCTACGGGAAATAAGAATTTTACAGGTTCCCACTTGGTATCTGTAACCTGCTCCCACTTCACTATTGTTGGCTCCCATACCATGGGTAATAGATAGGTTTCTCTTCCCATATTAGCATCACCATCAAGATCATTTCGCTTACCAAGAGAAACCATATACCACCTTTTATCCGGTAATTCAATCATATCTGCATGACCGGTGCTATTAACAAAGTAATTATCACTCAAATGGCGTGAGGTAAGGACTGGGTTCCTAGGGTTTTCCTCATAAGGGCCAAAAATCTCCTTACTTGCTGCTATCATCACCGCATGATTTTTCCCTGTCCCACCCTCGGCTACAAGTAGATAATACAGGCCATTTTCTTTATAAATATGTGGACCCTCAGTACAACAACCAAATACACCATCCCATACCGAGTGCCTCTTACCTATAAGTTTCCATTTTTTTATGTCAAGCTCCTGTATCCATATTTCACCAATCCCATTTGAATTCATGTCGCCTGGACCATGGGTGCCTGCAAAATACACCTTCCCATCATCGTCAAAGAAGATGTCCGGATCTATCCCAGGCGCACCCTCTATTATATGCGGTTCAGACCATGGCCCTGAGGGATCTTTAGCGGTGATAATAAAGTTGATCATTTCAGCAGGGAGATTATTTCCTGGACTATATACGTTCGTTGTTATGATATAAAATGTTCCTTTGTTGTACCTAATTGTTGGAGCATGTATACCACCATCAGACTGTACATCAACAAGACTCATCTTTCCATTACACTGGTCTTCTCTGTGAAGACCGTAGCCTATTAGCTCCCAGTTAACAAGATCTTTGCTATGGTGGATTGGAAGTCCCGGAAAATATTCAAAGGATGAGTTAACAATGTAATAATCGTTGCCCACACGACATATTGATGGGTCGGGATGTGCACCATTGATGATTGGATTAATAAAATGCCCATCCATCGCAAAGAGGAGTGAGAAATAATAAATAATGATAAATATATATATTTTCATCTTGCCACCTTAAAGTTATCTCATTGATTCATTAATTGGTTAAATAATTCTTCTTTAAATTCATTCTCCATTCGGCTACCTAAACCCTCTCCATCAGTAGTTCCATTAACCTGAGAAAATAATACGCCAATAATGTTGTTTTCCCTATCAACCCATCCTTTTGTAAACTCATACCCACCAACTGTGAGGACTTCGTTTTTGTATGTATCACCCTCTCCTGTTATGTAAAATGCATAACCTGTTTGATAACCCTGTTTACTTTTTACCTCTGGAGGCTTTGAGGTCATAGCATGAAGGGTACTCTCACTCAAAAAACTTTTCCCAGGATCTAGTAACAGCCTTAAGAATTCTATGTAACCTCTGGCAGTTCCAAGCATTCCCACTCCCCCAAGAAATAGTTTTTGATCACTTTTATATGTTGGCACATGTAAACCAAAAATTGGTAGGTCGCCCTCTCCAGCAACTTCTAGGGAACCATTCCTACCAGTAAAACCAGGAATGAGTTTTACCCCATCTGGGTTTGTATATTGCAAGCCACTGAGATTTAATTTTTGTGCTACTCTCTTCTGAAATATTTCACCAAGATTGTTACCAGTGATTCTCTCAATTACTATCCCCAATACAGCAGTATTTAATCCATAGTGATATCTTTCTCCTGGGTGCTGAATTAGAGGAACTCTTGTGAGTGCTTTTACAAGCTCTTCACTATCCGCTAGTAATGGTATATTAAGTGCACCCAAAGATGAATTAAGACAATTGGAATTTGTGAAAGCGTAGTAGAAACCAGCTGTATGGTTCATCAAATGTCTAACGGTCATCACAGTTTCCATTTCAATAGTCCTGTGCGGACAGTCACCTAAAATGGACTCGGGGTGGCTAATACTTTTTTGATCTCTGTCAACTGCAACCTTGAGATTTTTAAACTCAGGTATATATTTTATAACTGGATCATTCACACTAAGTAAGCCGTCCTCGATAAGGTCCATGGCTATAGATATAGTTACTAACTTGCTCATTGACCATATCCTCATCCAGGTATCAGCATTGACATTTATATCACCAAGAATTTTCTTATTTACAACACTGTGTTCGTAAATAACACCATGGTCACCTTCAATTCTTGCAAATAAGAATGGATATATTCCTTCATCCACGTAGCGATTCATTATCTCATTTAGTTTGGTGCTATCAAGCTTGATAACATTCTTACTTGTTTTTTCGCAACCCAGAAAAACAAATATAAGTACAATCAAAAATATGTTACTTTTTGTGCTATTATTACTTTTCACTTAAAAAGATCTGCCTATATATCTCGCCCCTGAATTCATCTTGAAATTCATAGGCTCCGTCTTTGGGCCACCAGGTCTGTGTCATGGTCACTGCAACAAATCCTCTTTTTTTATCTATCCAAAAATTTGTTCCTTCGTAGCCTCCGCCCTGCCAAAGCCCCTTATCACCTCTCTTTTCGATTAATGTAGAGTCACCGGTTATAAAAAAGAAAAAACCAGTATCTGTTCCGTGTTTAGTTTTTGTTTTTACACTTGTTGCTATATGGCTTATTGTTTTTTCATCTAAAAATTTGTGATTATTAATTTTACCATTATTGATCCAGAGCCTTAGGTAATCACAAAATGCATTGGCTGTTGCTATCAAGCCAGAGCCACCTAAATACAATTTTTGTTTTCTGTCATATCCAGGTGTATT
>CAJWHU010000095.1 GCA_913041325.1 uncultured Fidelibacterota bacterium
GACAATCTATAGCGTATTTTCTCAGGAATTGTGCGCGCCCGATGGTTTAAACGCTGACGTATCCAACAGAACCATAGCTTTCTCTTGGGATGATATAGGTGGATCGAATCCTGGGCAAATTATTTTTCAAGATTGTATCCCTTTTTGTGCTCCACCAACAACAGCAATAATTGTCCATGAAGTAGATAATGGCAGTGGAGGATGGTATAGAAATTCGTCTGGGGAAACCACATGCTGGGTAGGTCCCGATTGTGATTTGACTCCTTACGGCCAAGGTTTTTCAGCCCCAGCTGTATGGGGAGCTCAAAACTCTCCAGTAGACAGTCGAATGATTTTTGGACCTTTTGATTTACCCGAAAACTCAATGATTAGTCTTGGTTATCTCGAAGCTTACGTCGATGCAGAATGGGCAGTTAATCCTAATACAGTAGAGGTATCTACCGATGAAGGCGCCACATGGCAAACTATACATACATCTGAACCGGTCATTGTTGGAGATGAATGGACAGGAACAGGTGTCGATCTCACCAATTACAGCGGCCAATCTGTTCATATAAGTTTTCGCTATACATGTACCCAAGGATGGTCAGAAGCCTGGCTGGTGGATCACATAACTATTAACGCTGTTAGTGGTGTTAATAGTTTATCAATTGAAAACGAGCATTCAAGATTTACACCACATATAACATTCGAAGATAATCTACTATCTAATGCAAATGAGGTAGACCGCGAAGCAATATCCGCAAAGGCAATTGCGATAAAAGGAAAAGATATACAAAACTACAAACCTGATTATTTCATAGCTGTAGATCCATTGGTTCATGAGGTTCCTATACAAACTAGTATGAACAATAGAGATTGCGCTGACCCTGATAATGAATCAGAGATCGCATTGAGTTTAACAGAAGGGGATTATCCAGATGAAATATCTTTTTCAATTGTTGATTCAGTATCTGGTCAGGAGGTATTTTCAGGGTCACCTCCACTAGATCTAACTCAGTGCATAGCCAAAGGCGTATACCATCTTTATGCAGTGGATTCTTGGGGAGATGGTTGGAACAATGCATTTATGACAATTCAGGATGTAGACGAGGGTCTCACATATCTAAATTATACCATGCCAGTTGGTCCAGGAGGAAATGCAACTGACATTGATACAGTTACATTTTACATTGGTCCTAACCCTGGATGCATGAATGAGTTTGCTGAAAACTACGATCCCTATGCAAACATAGATGATGGTAGCTGTATTCTTGATGAGTGTGATCAAAATGAATTATATGTTTATTGCACTCCAGGTGACTGGCCGGTTGAAGTGAGTTGGTACATTGAGGATGAAGCAAATAATATTGTCTCATCAGGTTTTGCTGATGAGTCGGATCTAATATGTGTACCTGATGGCAACTATAAGGCCGTTGGACTTGATACGTACGGGGACGGTTGGAACAATGCATTCCTGAATGTTTCGAGTAGCGATGGAGTACCTTATTTAACTTTTACGTTTGATGAGGGCTTTAGTGATTCAGCTTACTTCTACGTCGGTGAAAATCCTGGTTGTACAGACCCTCTTGCAGAAAATTACGACCCTGATGCAAATGTAGATGATGGCAGCTGCGAATATCCCAATTGCTTCGAGGATCAGGGATATTTAGTTTATTTAGATGGGCAGATGGTGGGAACAACAAGTCTGCCATTCCATAATTTCAATGATCTCGAGAATGGCAGGCAATATGAACTTGGTGTTAGCGCCGTTTATAACGAAGGCGAGTCTGAGATATCAACCTTGTACGCGACTCCTTGGAATCGAGTTATTTTTGAACCATATCAGGTTGAATTAGATACGATAACTAGTGATATATTCCTTGAACAGAGTTTTTCTTTCAGTGTTAGTAATGGAACAATGGGTTTTACAACACCATTTGAGATTAATTCCCCTAACATGCTTGATATCAATAATCCAAGTTTTTTCCACTCTGAGTTTAACTCTGGCACATTGACCAACATGTATGATCCTAGTGGTATTTTTGGTGGTCTCTGGCAAGTGGGCAACGGAGAGGCAGCTACAAGTGCCTATTTCTTCTTTCCAGAGTCTCCCGATAATAGCGATTTTGCCTGGCTAAATGATGATATGATAGGAGCAGGTGGTGCCCAAGAGAGTGCCTACCTCATCACCAATGAGATTGAAATCAATCCAGGTGATAGAATTTTCACAACATTCGATCTTTTCTTCCCCCAGCCATATGGATCTTGCGCAAATCCTGATGAGGGATCAGGCGTTGGTGGTGAAGGCTTTAGTGAAGACCTTTTTTTGATGGTGTCGGGAGACTATGGTGTAACCTGGACTATTGTAGATTCAACAATGGGAACGGATGTAATGTACTGGGTCTCGAAAATGTATGACCTGACGGATGAACTGGGTGACCTAACTAAATTTATTGCCGCCATTTATTACACGGATTGCGATGGTAACTGGTCATTCGGGGCTGGGGTAGACAACTTTCAATTGTATAAAGCTGGGGAGGGTGAAATTATAGCGGTTGATCCCTATGCCGGATCAGTTGATGTTGGTGTTAACACACCCGTTAGTGTATCCTTCCCTAATGATCCAACACTTTACAATGAAACCCATTATTTAGAACTTACAGCATCCTACGAAACAATTAATGTTCCTGTAGTTTTTGGTCTCACTCCCTTAGACGTTGATGAAGAATTTACCATTCAGCCAAAATCTTACGTGCTATGGCAAAATTATCCTAACCCATTTAATCCTACTACAGTCATCCCATTTGAGATTCCTGAAGTAGCCCTTATTCAGTTGACTGTTTATAACATACTTGGTGAGAGGGTTAATACTTTGGTAGATGACAATCTTAGTCCTGGGTTATATAAAATTAATTGGGATGGAATGTCAGACTCTGGTCATCGTATGCCAGCAGGTCTTTATTTTTATGAGCTCAGAGGGGCAAAATTTCGAGACACTGGGAAAATGTTATTGCTCAAATAAATATCCAAAGTTAGTTGAAATTTTTCTCATCGATTGGTCATATTTATTCTTCATATTCTTCCAACAAAACATCTCAGCCTTATTTTGTAGGTCTTTCGTATCTATCATTTGATAGTTTTTTATAGCCCATTTTATTTTTTGACATAATTCTTCCTTTTTTCCATAAAAGTTATCACTATTGTTAGGGATTAGCTCTGGGTAGGTTAGTCTCTTGGGTAAAATTGGCCATATTCCGCAATAAATTGCTTCCATGACGCTTACACCAAAAAATTCCTGATTAGACGTCACAGGTAGAATATGAGATCTCCAAAGCCACTTAGCGTACTCCTCAAAAGAGTCAGCATAACCCCAATGTAAGATATGATCTTTGAAATATTTTTTGCTTCTGTTAAATATTTCTGGCGTTTTAGAAAAATTTTCTCCAAGAATAACTAATTTAAATTTGTAGCCTTCTTTTTTAATAATTTCAAGAGCATCAAAGAATAACTTTGGGTTTTTATCGTACTCCCATCGATGATTCCAAATAATTATAGGATCATCATCTTTTGATACTTTGTATTTATCGATCTCTTTGAAATCGATACCGATATATAGAACTTCCGATTTTTTCTCTATCACTTTAGATGTCTCTTTTTCTTGATAATCTGGGAATTGTTTTAAAAACGATTTAATAGAATTAACAAAAGAGTCTAAATGGAATTTAGAATTAAAAAATAATCGATCGGCTGCCAAGGCCGAGGAATAATTAATAAATCCATAATGACTATCACGTTTATTCTTTACATCTCTGTCATAATGAGACCATGGATAAGACAATTGGTTCTCATGAAAATAGATAGCAGTTGGTATTCCACTTGTTCTATGTTTCGTTAAAGCAAGAAAAGTAGTTAAGTCCAGCATATCTGTTGATAGAATCCTGTCTGGCTGCCAGCTCATCTTGTTGAATTCTTTTGCTAATGTTATGGCACCACCATGCATCCTCCATTTCCAAAATTGACCTCTCATTTTGAGTATTCTTATTTCATTATCGCTATAATGTTTATAGCCATCGGCCCATTGTTTGTGTGAGCCAGTGTAATAGGGTTCAAGCAAAAGTATTTTCATGTTATGTCTGAAAAGTTTCTTTTGAATTATTTTACTTTTCTTCGTGCCCATGACTGGATTTGAACCAGCATGCCTATCAAGGCACACGGACCTGAACCGTGCGCGTATACCAATTCCGCCACATGGGCATTTAAAAAATCGCATTTGACTAATTCTAGTTCGCATGCTTTATTAGCCAGCTATGAATAAACTTGTTTAAGCCTTTGCGATGCACGTATTTTTATTATATAAATTATATGAAAAATACCGTTGTTGCTACTAATCGAAAAGCATATCACGAATTCCATATTATTGAAAAGTTCGAGGCAGGTGTACATCTTTTAGGAAGTGAAGTCAAAAGTATAAGAGAAGGTAAAGCTAGTCTTAAACAATCCTATATCGCTATGAGAAAAGGAGAGGCTTGGTTGATAGGCTCGCACATAGCAGCATATAGCCACACAGGTTTTGAGGGGCACGCGCCAATTAGAAACAGAAAGTTATTGCTTCATAAAAAAGAAATTTTAAAAATAGGATCCAAAATTGCTGAAAAAGGTCTCACAGCGGTTCCTACTAAATTATATATTAAGAGCGGACTAATCAAACTAGAATTTGGAATTGCAAAAGGTAAAAAATTATATGATAAGCGAAACGCAAAAAAGAAAAGAGATGTACAAAGAGATATTGCTAGGGTAATGAAAACCAAATGAATTTTGCACCACTAAACGAGCAAATGGACCTCATTAAAAGAGGCACTGAGGAAATACTTCCTGAGGAACTACTTGTACAAAAGATTGAAAGATCTATAAAAGAAAAAAGACCTTTAAAAATAAAACTAGGATGTGATCCAAGTAAACCTGATTTACATATTGGTCACAGTGTAGTTTTGAGAAAATTAAAGCATTTTCAGGATCTAGGACATGAGTCGACTCTTGTAATAGGTGACTTCACCGCCATGATTGGAGACCCTACTGGTAGAAATAAAACAAGACCACAGTTAACAATTAGTGAAGCAAAAGAAAACGCTAAAACTTATGTCGAACAATGTAAAGTAATACTCGATGTAAATAATATTAAAATACTTTATAACTCGGAATGGCTTAGTAAAATGAATTTCTTTGATGTGGTAAAATTGTCAAGCTCGTACACAGTAGCTCGTATGCTTGAGAGGGATGATTTCACAAAAAGATTTAAATCGGGCACACCTATTTCAATTCATGAATTTTTGTATCCTCTTGCGCAGGCACATGATTCAGTTCAATTGAGCGCAGATGTAGAATTAGGAGGAACCGATCAAAAATTTAATTTATTAGTTGGAAGAGATTTACAACGGGATTGCGGCCAAGAGCCTCAGTGTATAATAACAACACCGCTTCTTGAGGGGACCGATGGTTCCGATAAGATGTCCAAGTCATATGGAAATCAAATTGGTATTCAGGATCCACCAGAGGAAATTTTCGGTAAGGTTTTATCAATAAAAGACAGCATGATATTGAGATGGTATGCACTTGCAACAGATTCTGATTCGTCAAGACTTTTGAAAGTTGAAAAAAAACTAAACGACCCAACAATTAATCCTATGGAGATTAAGCGTGAATTAGCACGTTCTATTGTAAATATGTACCATGATAGTGAAAAGGCTTTGGCCGCGGAGAGACATTTTGATAGTGTTGTTGTTAAAAAAAGAGTTCCAGATGATATTCCCGTTTTTAATTTAATTGATGAGGATACTGTTGTTAATATTATACATTCTTCTGGATTACTTAAGAGCAAGGGTGAAGTTAGAAGAATGATAAAGCAGGGCGCTGTTACATTAAATGGGGAAAAG
>CAJWHU010000096.1 GCA_913041325.1 uncultured Fidelibacterota bacterium
GCAATAATTCCTCCATATGAAACCTACATTCCATATGAGGTTTATATAGCCCCTGGTCTTATTGCAATGATACAATTATTTAATGGAATGCAAAGTTCCTTGTCTATGGTTTACGATAGAGAAATGGGAAGTATGAAAACAATGTTGGTTAGTCCAATCCCAAGGTGGTTTTTGTTGTGTTCAAAATTATTTGCTGGTGTTTTTGTTTCAATTCTTCAAGTATATGCATTTCTTATAATCGCATCATTGTGGGGTATCATTCCACCAATTTCAGGATATATAACGATCCTTCCTGCACTTGTTGTTTCTGGGCTGATGTTAGGAGCACTTGGAATGTTTTTATCTTCGGCAATTAAACAACTTGAAAATTTTGCAGGCGTTATGAATTTTGTTATTTTTCCAATGTTTTTTGCTTCGTCAGCTCTTTACCCTTTATGGAAGATTGAAGAAACAAGTGAGTGGCTATACTATGTGTGTTTTTACAATCCTTTTACTTATGCTGTTGAATCAATAAGATTTTCATTATATTCTCAAATTAACTTTGAGTATGGAATAGGTATTATTGTATTCACAATGATCTTTTTATTCCTTTCAATAATTGGATACGATCCTGGAAGAGGAAATCTTCAGAAAAAAGGAGGAAAATAATGGTTAAGGTGATAATACTTTTATTTGTTTTTGCTTTTAATACATCAATCCTAGCAAAAGGAGATCTTGCAATAAGAGCAAAAAAGTTAGAGTTAAAATTGGGTTCTGATAAAAGCGATTATGATATGTCTCAAAAAGTTTTTGAGCTAGAAACTGGAAAGGCTTACAGGTTAGAGATATCTAGCATGGGATTTAAGGAATACGAGTTTGAGGCCGAAGACTTTTTTAGAAATGTTTGGATAAGAAATATTGAAGTAGAGGGAATTGAAATTGACACATCTATTTTAAACGAAATAGAATTTGAAAGAGAGGGTGAGATCGAAATTAAGTTTGTTCCCATTAGACCAGGAAAATACGAATTTGAAATCGAAGGTCTACAAAGTAAAGGAATGGTTGGAGAATTCATAGTTAAATAATTTATCAAGGAGAAAATCATGTCAATCAAAATACGTTTGTTTATATTTTTAAATCTAATTTTTTTTTCATTTACTGTTCAGTCAGCACCACCTGAAAAATCCCCAAAAAAATGGCCATGTGACCAGGTTTATAATCCTAAATTAAATCTTAGTTCAATATGGCAAGGTCCCTCAATAGACTCTGCACTTAAAGATTGGTGGAAAGATGATGATGTAATAGAATATGTTAATCAGTTATCAGACCCTGTCTTAAAAGAAGAAAACGGTGTTAAATTAATTGAAGAATTTGCAAAGAAATACACTTATTTCGGTTTGATTAGAAAAGCCGAGCAAAAAGATAAGCTCACTTTTTTGTTTGCAGGGTTATATCAAAAGGCAAAAGATAGAAGAAACCGACAATACGAAGGTATAATTAAGTTCGTTGACAGACAGGAATCATTAAGAAAAGCGATTGGGAGTGCTTCAAAAGAACTCAGAAAATTGAGAAAGGATAAGGTTGATCAAAAAAATCAAAAATTTGTCAATGCTAGTTCAAAATTAAAATGGAATACAAGGGTATTTGATCAAAGAACAAGATTAACTGAATATATATGTGAAGAACCAGTTTTTAATACTCAAAGATTAGGTTATCAATCTAGAAAAATAATGTCATATTTAAAATAAATATGACCTATTTCTATCATGAATATTAAATGAATAATTAAATCAGGATTTCTTAATATTGAATCACTATATATATTATGCGTTCACTTTTAGTGGACATAATCCAAACTATAACAAGGAGTAAATTATGGCTTGGACTAAACCAATGATTTCAGAGATCTCTGTAGGTCTTGAAATCAATTCATACGCTTGCGCTGAGAAGTAATTTTTAGCATAAGCAAAAAGCCCCTTAAGTCTAATTAGCCTTAAGGGGCACTTTTGATATAATAAAATAATTTTTTGTGGGGAATTAATCAGTGTTAAAAGTTCTTGTTTTAGGTTCCGCAGCGGGAGGAGGATCACCTCAATGGAATTGTAATAGCGAAGTTAGTAAGGCCGTTAGATCAGGAACCAATGGTACATCTCCAAGAACGCAATCTTCCATTGTTGTAACTGCCAATAATGACGAATGGTTCCTTTTCAATGCCTCTCCGGATCTAGGTTCGCAAATCCTAAATAATTCTCAAATGCATCCTAAAAAAGGTTTAAGACATAGCCCAATTAGCGGGGTTGTTTTAACTAATGGTGATGTAGATCATGTTGCAGGTCTTCTTACATTGAGAGAAAGACAGAATTTGTCAGTTTATGCCCATGCAAGAGTACATTCAGTTTTAAAAGAAAATTCAATCTTCAATGTTTTAAATTCAGATTATGTTGATAGAAGAGAAATGAAAATGAACGTAGAGTTTGAATTAAAAAATAAGGAAGGAAAAGGTTCTGGAATATTCGTTGAAGCTTTTGAGGTCCCAGGTAAAATTGCTTTATGGCTTGAAGATGAAAGTAAAGGAGAAAACTTTGGAACTCAGGAGGGAGATACAATTGGTTTAAAAATTTCTTCAGCAGGCAAGGAAAAATCATTCTACTATATTCCAGCATGTGCAAAGATGACACCAGAGTTATCTGAAAAACTTAAAGATTCTGAGCTGGTATTATTTGACGGAACGCTGTGGAAAAATGATGAAATGGCGTCTAGCAAAGTTGGTGAAAAAACAGGACAAAGAATGGGTCATATGAATAATTCAGGACCAGACGGTTCTATAGAGGCGTTTAAAGATTTGAATGTCAAAAAAAAAATTTTTATTCACATTAACACAACAAACCCCATATTATTATCAGACTCAAATGAAAGAAAAATTGTTGAGGAAAATAATTGGGAAGTTAGTTATGATGGTATGGAGATTACAATATGAAAAATACTGCACTAAAAATTAATCAAGAAACTTTGCCATTATCTGCAGATGAGTTCGAAAATAGACTTAGAGAAATTGGTAAAGAGAGATATCATGACAATTGTAGGTTTCACCACCTATTACACAGCGGAAAATTAAATAAAGGGCAAGTTCAAGCCTGGGCTTTAAACAGATATTATTACCAAATTAATATTTCAATTAAAGACTCAGCTTTGATGTCTAGAATTAAAGATCCTGAACTTAGAAGGGTTTGGATAAAAAGAATTCTCGATCACGATGGAAGGAAAGATGATGAAGGTGGAATTGAGAGATGGTATAAACTTACAGATGGATTGGATATGGATAGAGATTATGTAAAATCTACCAAGGGGATTTTACCTGCCACAAGATTTTCTGTAGATGCTTACGTAAGTTTTGTTAAAGAAAAATCATTGCTTGAGGGAGTTACGTCTTCTTTAACGGAGTTGTTTGCCCCGAAGATTCATAAAGAGAGAATTGTAGGAATGTTGGAAAACTATGACTTTATTAATGATCAAACTATGGCTTATTTTAAGAAAAGAGTTGATCAGGCAACAGACGATGCAGACTTTGTTTTAAATTATGCAATTAAGAATGCACATACAAGACAAGAGCAGGAAGATGTTTGTGAAGCTTTAAAATTCAAAACTGATGTTCTGTGGGTAATGCAAGACGCATTATATCATTCCTATATAAACGGACATGTTCCACCAGGTGCTTTTAAGCCAGAGGATTTTAATGACAGATATACTGAAGATTGATGACGAAACAATCCCCAAATTCCCAAAACACGTTAAGTTTAGGTATAACAAGGCCAGAGACGAATGGGTCATACTCGCACCAGAAAGGCTTGTTAAGCTTGATCCAATTGCAGTGGAAATTTTAAAAATGGTCAATGGAGAACGAGAAGTGAAATCAATTTCATTGGAGCTAAGTAAAAAATTTAATGCACCAGAGGATACTATTATTTCAGACGTAAAAGAGATGCTTCAAAATCTATCAGATAAAGGGTTCATAGAAGAAAATGGATGATATAAAAAATAATAACTTAAAAAAAGCATCTGAGCATGGAATTCAAGCCCCTCTCGCTCTTTTAGCTGAGCTTTCTCACAGATGTCCTCTCCAATGCCCATATTGTTCTAACCCAGTTCAGTTAGAAAAAAAAACAGGTGAACTCACTACTGATGAGTGGAAGTCAGTTATAGACCAAGCAGTTGAAATGGGCATGCACCAAATACATTTATCAGGAGGAGAACCAACCGTTCGGCACGATTTAGAGGATATTGTAGAGCATTGTAGCAAACAGGGACTTTATACAAACCTTATTACTTCTGGAGTTTTATTAAACCCTGATAGATTAAAAAAATTGGAATCCCTGGGTCTCGAGCATGTTCAACTTTCGTTTCAAGATACAGATCATGAAAATGCAGATAGAATAGGTGGATTTAAGGGTGGGCACGCAAAAAAGCTAGAAGTTGCAAAATGGGTAAGAGACGTTGAATTACCTCTTACTTGTAATTGTGTAGTTCATAGACAGAATATTGATAATTTAGAAAACTTTATACAAATGGCATTAGATCTAGATGCAGAAAGAGTTGAGATTGCTCAGGTTCAATATTACGGGTGGGCCTTGAAAAATCGCGCTGCTTTCATCCCTACACCTGAGCAATTAGACCATGCAACAGAAATAGTAGAAAAGGCCAGGATAGACTTAAAGGGAAAATTAGTGATAGATTATGTGATTCCTGATTATTACGCCAAACATCCAAAAAATTGTATGGGCGGTTGGGGAAGACGTTTTCTAAACATGAACCCTAAAGGCGATGTTTTACCTTGCCATGCAGCTGAAACAATTTCTCATTTAAAGTTTGATAATGTTAGAGAAAAAAGCTTAAAGTGGATCTGGGAAAACTCAGAGGCTTTTAATATGTATAGAGGAACTGATTGGATGCCCGACCCTTGCAAATCTTGTGACAGAAAAGAAATTGATTGGGGTGGTTGCAGATGTCAGGCTATGGCTTTAACTGGAGATGCTAAAAACACTGATCCAGCATGTTCCATTTCCCCAATGCATAATGAAATATTTTCAATGGCAGCAGAGGAAGCCAGAAGAGCTCCACCAGAATTTATATACAGAAAATATGGAGTTAGATTTAATTCACCTATTTAACAGGCGCTCTCCCTTTAATCAATGCATCGGTTGTCGAATCACCCTTTTTTCTTTTTCCAGGCTTTAGGCTAAGTATTGGGATATTGTGCTTGGCTAATATAGCATCGATTTCTTTTTGATTAGTTTTGATGAATTTATTTAATTTTTTCTTCCAGTCGGTTTCTCCATCTCTCACACCCATTGTGGTGTAATAGTCCATTCTTCCCCAACCTTGATCAGTGGTTTCTAAAGGAATGAAAACGTATTTACTTTTGTCGTAACCTTTCTTATTCAAATAATGACTGGCTATTGGGCCTGACATAAAGGCGATGTCGATCAAACCATCTATCATATCCTCTATTATGGTTTCACCAATTACAGCAACACGGGGATCGAATGTTAAGTTATAAGGCCGAACTCTACCCATTAAATTGTATCTTTGCAGTACAAAGGTAGGTGGGGTTCCTGCTTGAACACCTATTGACAGTTCGGCTAGTTGCGGATGATCTGGTCTATCAACTTCAATTTCTGAGTCTTTTAAGTAAACCATGCCATATGCCCATCTCATGTATGGGACAGTATTAAGAACAAGTTCGTTTCCAGCAGTAATACCTATTATTATGTCACATTTTTTTTTGTCTAGGGTATTTCTTACATAACCAATGACTTGTGGAAAATAATCATAGACTACTGGGATGTTGAGTTTTTTTCCAAGAAGTTCTGCGATCTCGTTTTCAAAGCCTTCGCCTTTATCATTAGAAAAAGGGAGATTTGA
>CAJWHU010000097.1 GCA_913041325.1 uncultured Fidelibacterota bacterium
TATCTTTCGCGTTGACATTAAGTATGCCATTCGCATCAATATCAAATGTAACCTCTATCTGTGGAACACCTCTCGGTGATGGAGGTATATCGGCTAGGGTGAATCTTCCGATAGTTTTGTTATCTGCGGCCATTTCTCTTTCACCTTGCAAAACGTGTATCTCAACTGTTGTCTGGTTGTCAGCGGCAGTGCTGAAAACTTGTGATTTCTTGGTTGGTATTGTTGTATTTCTTTCAATGAGGGTTGTTGAAACGCTTCCTAGGGTCTCTATCCCAAGTGAAAGAGGGGTGACATCAAGCAGCAATATGTCGTCTACATCGCCGGATAACACTCCACCCTGAATTGCAGCGCCAAGGGCCACAACTTCATCTGGATTTACGCTCTTGTTTGGTTCTTTGCCAAATACCTCTTTAACTTTCTCTTGTATTTTAGGTATTCGCGTAGAGCCTCCGACAAGTATGACCTCATCAATATCAGATTTCGATAAATTGGCATCTTTAATAGCCTGTAGACAAGGTTCTACGGTTCTATCAACTAAGTCACTAACCAGATCCTCAAACTTTGCCTGCGATAACACTAAATTTAGGTGTTTGGGTCCAGACGAATCTGCTGTTATGAATGGCAAATTTATGTCAGTTTGCTTGGATGTGGAGAGTTCCTTTTTTGCAGTTTCAGCTGCCTCCTTCAGACGCTGAAGTGCCATTGGATCTTTTTTTAGATCAATTCCATCGCTCTTGTTAAACTCATTTGCGATCCAGTCAATCACTTTTTGATCAAAATCATCACCTCCTAAATGCCCGTCTCCATTCGATGCTTTGACCTCGAAGACGCCATCTCCAAGTTCTAAAATTGAAATATCGAATGTACCCCCCCCAAGATCAAATACAGCTATTTTTTCATCTTTCTTTTTATCCAGACCATAGGCTAGGGAAGCTGCTGTTGGCTCATTGATAATTCTTCTAACATTTAGTCCGGCAATTTTCCCAGCATCTTTTGTAGCTTGTCTCTGCGAATCATTAAAATATGCTGGTACCGTTATGACTGCATCAGTAACTTTTGCTCCAAGGTAATCCTCGGCTTGCTTTTTCAGTTTTTGTAAGACCATAGCACTTATTTCCGGTGGAGAATAATCCTTGCTATCTATTCGAACAACACAGGCTCCGCTCGAGTTTTTGTCTATTTGATACGGAACCTCAGAGATTTCGTTACTTACCTCCTTATATAGTCTGCCCATAAAACGTTTGATTGAAAAAATTGTTTTCTCAGGATTAGTAACTGCTTGACGTTTTGCAGTTTGTCCGATAAGCCGATCGCTGTCTTTAGCGAAGCCCACTACAGACGGGGTTGTGCGTCCACCCTCAGGACTAGTGATTACTGTGGGCTCTCCTCCTTCAAGCACGGCCACACATGAATTTGTTGTACCTAAGTCAATACCAATAATCTTGCTCATTATTACTCCAAAAGTGCGTTATCTTCATTTTGTAGTATACAAGTAACGTACCAAATGAGATAATATATAATTATTGACAGATTTAATTGCCTTGTATGACCCAATATGGCATAGATTTTGCGATTACTTTGGTTTTTTTAACTTACTAATATTGGCTTTACTAATTGTATGGTGAAAAGTCAGTTCTTGTTTTTTACAACTGACAACAATCGTCGAGCTCAAGGGAATGATATTCTTAAGAAGCATATCTGATATCGGATCCTCAACTAAATTTTGAATCTCACGTCTGAGATAGCGAACACCATATTCAGGATTATAACCCTTTGATGCTAAAAACTTTCTGGCTGTTGGATTTAATTTAATTTTAAGACCTAATTTAGCTAGATTATTCACAAGATCAGAAAACTGTAGATCAATAATTTTATATACATCGCTTTCTTTTAATTGATGAAAAACAATTGACTCATCAATTCTGTTTAAAAGTTCCGGAGAAAAAAGATTTTGAACGTTATCAAGAATTGTATTTTTCATTTTCAAATAGGATTCATCATTTTTTTCCTCACTAAATCCGTAATTAGAGTTTTTTAATTTTCTTGTACCTATGTTCGATGTCATAATTACTATAGTATTTCTAAAGTCCACTTTTCTACCTAAACTATCTGTCAAAACTCCCTCATCGAAAACTTGTAGCAGAATATTGAATAAGTCTTGGTGGCTTTTTTCAATTTCATCGAGCAACACAACTGAATATGGATGCCTTCTAACTCTCTCAGTTAATTCTCCACCCTCCTCATAACCGACGTAACCTGGAGGTGCACCAATTAACCTTGAAACTGAAAATCTTTCCCTAAATTCTGACATATCTATTTTTACCAATGCATCATCGTGGGAAAATAAAGACCTTGCCAAACATTTCGCTAATTCTGTTTTGCCAACTCCAGTTGGTCCCAAGAAAAGAAAAACGCCTATTGGTTTATTTGGGTTTTTTAAACCAGCCCGTGATCGTTTTACAGCCTTCGTTATGCTTGAAATAGCCTCATCTTGACCAATGATGAATTGACTGAGCCTCGTATCAAGGTTGAGCAAACGAATGCTCTCAGTTTCTGCTACCTTTGATAGAGGTATTCCAGTCATTGAGGAGACAACGTCAGCTATAGCCTCTGAATCAATTTTAACAATAGTATTTTCTTCATTTTCTTGCCAGGATTTCTGTGCCTTTAGCAGACTTGAAGAAAGCCTTTTTTCCTTGTCCCTTAACTTCGCAGCATCTTCAAATAGTTGGTTAGATACTTTAGATTCCTTTTCCTCCCTAATATTTTGTAGTTTACTCTCAATATCTAATATGTTTTTAGGAACTTCTAAGTTATGCATGTGAGCTTTCGCACCAGCTTCATCAAGTATATCTATCGCTTTGTCAGGCAGATATTTATCCGTAATGTATCTCTCTGAGAAATATACACATGCCTCAATCGCCTCACTAGAATAGTTTACTTTATGGTGTTCCTCATATTTTTCTTTAAGTCCACTCAAAATGTCCATAGATTGATCAGCAGATGGGGGATTGACCGTAATTTTTTGAAATCTTCTATCAAGGGCACCGTCTTTTTCAATATATTTTCGATATTCATCCATAGTGGTGGCCCCGATACAATGAATATCGCCTCTAGCTAAGGCTGGTTTTAACATATTGGACGCGTCAAGAGAACCTGCTGCTCCTCCTGCTCCAACAAGTGTATGAAGTTCATCAATGAAAATAACTAAATCATTAGCAGACTCCAGCTCACTCATAACACTCTTTAAACGCTCCTCAAATTGCCCTCTATATTTAGTTCCAGCGACAATCGCTGCCAGATCTAAGGATAATATCCTCTTGCCTTGCAAAATTCTTGGCACTGTTTTGCGAATAATATTTTGAGCCAAGCCCTCGATGATAGCAGTTTTCCCAACGCCGGGTTCGCCTATGAGAACAGGGTTATTTTTTTTTCTCCTTGTCAATACCTGAGCGACTCTCTCAATCTCATCTTGCCTACCAATAACAGGATCTAATTTACCTTTTTTTGCTACTTTCGTGATATCTCTTGAGAAATAATCAAGAGTTGGTGTTTTACTCTTCTCTCCTTGACGCAATGGGGAATTGAATTCTATTTTTTTCTCCTTACTTCCTCCAGATGCTATTAGATCCTTGACCGAATTATAATCTAAGGCAAAAGATTTTAAAATTTCTACTGCAATGCCCTCAGTTTCGCTCAGCATTGCCAAGAGCAGATGCTCATCTTCTGCCTTTGGCTCTCCTTGGTTAGAAGCTTCATTAAAAGCATTCCTCAAAATTCTCTCTGCTCTCCTAGTTAATGGTAGATGCCCTAAAGTCATTGTTCCACCCGATGGCTTAATTAAATCCTCTATCATTGTGATGATGTCATTCGAATCTATATCATAAACGTCCATAATTTTTTTTGATATGCCATAGTCCTCTTTAACTAAACCTAGTAATAGGTGCTCAGATCCAACGTAACTATGACCTAGTCGAAGTGCTTCCTCTTTTGATTTTTTTATTATTTGTTTAACTTTTTTTGAAAAATTTTCTTTCATATCACTAATTCTTTACCAATAGACAGCCATTGTCTAAAGTGTATCTCTGGTTACCAATCAACGCGACATCAGGATTGTGCGTAGTTAGAATGATTGTCTGGCTATATTCTTCGTTTATTTTACACAATAGATCCATCAATTTGAATGCATTTTTTTTATCTAAATTTCCTGTTGGCTCATCTGCAAGTAATATTTTAGGTCTATTTATAATTGCTCGCACTAATGCTATCCTAGATCTTTCACCGCCGGATAACTGGCTTGGCAAATAATTCACCTTTTCATATATCCCCAACACATCAAATAATTCTTCTGCATAAACTGTCTTTGTTGTATCTTTATTTATCCAAGCTGGAATTAATACATTTTCTAATGCTGTAAACTCTGGAAGAAGATGATGAAATTGAAACATAAATCCAATGTCAGTATTACGTATTCTTGAAATTTCATTTTCTGCCAGTTTAAAAATATCCTGATTCATTATTTCCAATCTTCCCGAGTCGGCGATATCAAGAGTACCTAAAATATTAAGTGCAGTTGATTTTCCTGATCCTGATTGTCCAGTAATTGTGACAATCTCCTCTCTTTCTACGTTAATAGAGAAATTATTCAAAACTTTTAATTCATCCTCGCCACTGAAATATGATTTACAAATCATACTTGCCTTTAAAACTATTTCTCCCATTGCATTGATTTTTTAAGATTGAATTTAACAAGTGCCTTTGCTGAATAAAATGATGCCAGAAAAATGAAAAGCAATGAAATAGCGGTAATTAGTAATATATCCTTACCATATAGTTTCATCGGTAAAGTATCTATAAAATAAACATCACTTGGTATTTTTATAAACGAAAATTTTTGTTGAACATATATAATGAAAATTCCAAGTAAAAAACCTACTACAGCACCCTTTCCAGCTCGCATAATACCAAGTTGTATAACTATTTTGTATATCGAACGCTCTGAAGCACCCAGCATTCGAAGTATTCCAATATCTTTGATTTTTTGCATGGATATAAGAGTTAGATTTGCTGATAGATTGAATGCTGCAACTAAAAAAATTAGACACAGTATGAAAATAGTGGCATATCTTTCTATGCGCATAGCATCTACGAGTGATTTATTTTGATCCTGCCATGTGTATAGTGAGATATCACTATTTACTGAATTTCTTATATCTTTTTTTAGCTCTTGAGCTGAATTTTGATCATTAATTCTGATATCGAATCCATCTATTTTATCTTTCCTCTTGAATATTTTTTCTCCATCAATTAGTGTAATAAAGGCAAAGGTATCATCATAATTGAGGATTTTTGTTGAAAAAATTCCACTGATTTTAAATTTTTTCTTAGACGGGAATGACAAACCAATATTTTGATCAATGGGGCTGTATACTACAATCTCATCACCAATTCCCTTACCTATTCTATAAGCTATGTCTTGACCTATCATGATTTGGCCTTGTTTTGGATATAAACCACGTAAATTCATCTTGTAGAAATAGGGCAAAATAGATTGATTCACAGCTTTGAGTGATACTACTCTTTTTGTGTTACCATTTTCAAGCACAGCCTTCCTCTCCATAAAGGGCATAATGTACGAAATAGCCTTGTTCATTTGTAATTTTTCAAAAATATCTGCATCATAAACTCGAATATCACCATCAAAACCCCGTAATTTATTATGCACATGGGATTCAAAACCATTCATGACAGAT
>CAJWHU010000098.1 GCA_913041325.1 uncultured Fidelibacterota bacterium
CCCATACCAACTTTTATCATTTTAAAATACCTTCGGCATGTTTCCAATCATATTTTGTTGTGATTTTAAAATTGCTTTGAGAACCTAAAACTATGGAAATATTATAGCCCATACCTTCCATGATAGACGACTCATCCGTTATTAAAGTGTTTGACAAATCACAATTTCGGTATGCGTTTAACAGTTTACCTTTTTTAAATGCTTGGGGAGTTTGTGCTAGCCATACATAGTTACGGTCCAAGGTTTTTTCAACGATTCCATTTTTCGAATACTTGACTGTGTCGACTGCTGGGATAGCGGCTATTGCACCATCAGATTTTTCACAAGCTGTTATTACGCTAGCCAGCATTTCTCTGGTAACGAATGGTCGCGCGGCATCATGGATTACTACTAAATCAGTATCGTTACTTGATGCTTCTACCCCAGATTGCACAGAGTGTCTCCTTGTGGCACCCCCCGCAACCACTTTTACAATACTCTGGTTACTTTCGTCAATATACTTCAAGACCGCATATCGATTATCATTTGGAACAACCAAAATTATTTCCTTAATTATTTTGGAAGTCATAAAAATTTTAAGGGAATGTTGATATAGAGGCTTACCACCCAATGGTTTAAATTGTTTTTGGCTACCGAACCTCTGACTCCGTCCTGCCGCAGTAATGATGGCTGAAATAAACAAGGCTTTTACTTTATTATCATTGCGTCGCCATAACTGAGAAAGCGGTAATCGTGGCGCTTAGCTTCTAGATATGCTTTTTTAATTAGTTTTCGATCTGCGAATGCACTAACCATCATCAATAGAGTAGATTGGGGCGTATGAAAATTAGTTATCATTTTGTCAACCATTTTATATTCATACGGTGGATAAATAAATTTATCTGTCCATCCTCTCTTTGGAGTAACCTGAAAGCCCGATATAGCGATGGTTTCGAGAGCTCTCACTGTAGAAGTCCCAACTGCAATTATTTTTTTATGTCTTTTCCGAGCCTGGTTTATTGCCATTGATGTTTGCGGGGAAACCTCAAAATATTCTGAATCCATTTGGTGTCTGTTAAGATCTTCAACTTGTACAGGTCTAAATGTGCCTAGGCCTATGTGTAAAGTAACTGTTTCTACTTTTACCCCCTTATCCTTGATTTTTTTTATTAGGCCATCAGTAAAGTGTAATCCAGCGGTTGGAGCCGCAACAGCGCCTCTTTGTGACGCATAGACTGTTTGATATCTTTTTTTATCATCCTTGTCAGCTTCCCGATTGATATATGGTGGCAAGGGGGGAGTCCCAATTCTATCAATCATTTTATCAAAATTATCGCCATCGTATTCAAATCGCACTACCCTACCACCTGAAACTGTATTGTCAATAACATCACATATGAGCTTAGGTGTAAAGACAAGCTTGTTACCAATTCGCACTTTCCTTGCAGGCCTTACCATTACTTCCCATAAGTCGGCCGAGAGCTCTCTCAGTAGAAAGACCTCAACTTTGGCATCAGTTCTATCCTTAGTTGCAAACAAGCGGGCAGGAAACACTCTTGTATTATTTAGTATAAGCAAATCATTTTTTCTCATATAGTCTATAATATTGTAGAATCTTTTATGCTCAATTTCCCCAGATTCTCTATTTACGACCATCAACTTTGAATAGTCTCTTCTTTTTTCTGGAAATTGTGCAATGTTACTTTTCGGAAGCTTGTAGTTAAAATCTCCCAGCTTATATTTCTTTTTTTTGTCTATCATTAAAATAACCCCTGTTGATTTTTAAGTTTTTTTCTGCCCAAGAGTTTATATGCTTTTTCTTGCGCCACTCTTCCCCTAGACGTTCTCATAATTAAACCTTGCTTTATTAAATATGGTTCATATACATCCTCTATTGTATTAGAAGCTTCACTAACGGCAACAGAAATAGACTTCAAGCCCACTGGGCCACCTGAGAATTGATCAATTATAGTTATTAATATTTTTCTATCCATATCATCGAGACCCTCTTTATCAATGCCAAGTTTTTCTAATGCATAATTAGCTAAGTTAACATCAATCTTACCAGAGCCCTCAACTTCGGCAAAGTCTCTTAACCTCTTCAATATACGGTTTGCCAATCTCGGAGTTCCCCTACTTCTTTTAGCAAGTTCCATTGCGCCCCCATCGGTGATCTCTATTTCCAAAATAGTTGAAGATCGATTAATTATATGGTATAATTCTTCAACCTCGTAATAATCTACTCTAAGAACCACCCCAAATCTATCTCTCAAGGGGGACGTCAAGTTGCCGAGTCTTGTAGTTGCACCAATCAGTGTGAATGGCTCGATATTTAATTGAACGCTTCGCGCGCTTGGACCTTTATCGATCATAATATCAATGGTAAAATCCTCCATGGCGGAATAAAGATATTCTTCGACGTTAGAATTGAGTCGATGGATTTCGTCAATAAAAAAAACATCTCTTTTTTCTAGGTTAGTAATCAAGCCCGCTAAGTCGCCTGCTTTTTCAACCATCGGCCCCGACGCATGCCTAATATTAGATGAAAGTTCCTTTGATACAATATTGGCTAGGGTTGTTTTGCCTAGCCCAGGTGGACCAAATAGTAGAACGTGATCTAAAGAATCCCCTCTTTTGTTGGCCGCTTCGATATACAATTTTAGGTTTTCGACTAAACTATCTTGACCAATAAAATCTGTAAGCAGGGTGGGCCGAAGAGTTTTGTCTACTACAATGTCATCTTGATGCTGATTTGAATCTGTTATGTGAATCTCTGTCATTTTACAAACTTTAGTTAAATCAAATTATATAAGCATCGGAAAATACAATCTGAATCACCCCGGGTAAAGAATGTAAGGAATAATTTATAGTTAAAATTTTTGCTAAAAAATTGTTTGTCTTTTTATACTCTAATACTTCAATTCATATTTACATAATTTTAGAAGTCTCAGAAGCCTATTTGCCATTTCATAAAACATTCTTTAGATAAGTGCCAGTATATGAATTTTTAACATTTACAATTGCCTCTGGGCTGCCCTCAGCTATAATTCTTCCGCCGCCTTCGCCGCCTTCAGGCCCGAGGTCAATGACCCAGTCAGATGTTTTAATGACATCTAAATTATGCTCGATGACGACAACAGTATTTCCACGGTCAACTAATTTTTGTAAAACTTTTAAAAGCATCCATATATCTTCAAAATGTAAACCTGTCGTTGGTTCATCTAAAATGTAAAGGGTTTTTGAAGTCGATACCTTAGAAAGCTCTGTCGCTAATTTAACTCTTTGAGCTTCTCCCCCAGATAATGTGGTTGCTTGCTGTCCTAACTGAATATAACCAAGACCTACCTCGTTTAAAGTTTTTAGCTTTTTATATATACTGGGAATAGAGCGGAAAAAAGTAAGAGCTTCAACAACTGACATTTCTAAAATTTGTGCAATGGACTTCCCCTTATAAAGCACCTCTAATGTTTCTCTGTTGTACCTTGCTCCGCTACATACTTCGCACTTAACATAAACATCAGGTAAAAAATTCATTTCAATTTTAATTATACCGTCTCCCGTACAAGATTCGCACCTCCCACCTTTTACGTTAAATGAAAACCTGCCAGGTTTATACCCTCTCACTTTAGACTCTTCAATTTTGGAGAATAAATCCCTAATAAATGTAAACACACCAGTATATGTTGCTGGATTTGATCTTGGGGTTCTACCAATAGGCTTTTGATTAATTTCAACAACTTTATCAAGAAACTCCGTCCCGTTTATCGAATCATAATTGAGTGAGTAAGCCTGAGTTTTATTAAGCATTTTAGATAAGACTGGATATAGCGTTTCATTTATCAAGGTACTTTTACCACTACCTGATACCCCTGTGATCGCAATAAAGCATCCCAATGGAAATGTTACATTTATCGATTTCAAATTGTTACCCGTTGCTCCCTCCAAGACAATTTTTTTGTTATCTTTTTGCCTGCGCTTTTTAGGAATATCTATATTTTTAGCACCTGACATATATTTTCCCGTGATTGACATTTCAGCTTTATGAATTGCGTTTGGAATGCCAGCATATGTAATCTCACCGCCCTCCTTGCCGGCTCTAGGTCCTAAGTCTATGACGAAATCAGATGCCTCTATTGTTTCCTTATCATGCTCAACAACGATAATTGAGTTGCCAATGTCACGTAATTTTTTTAGTGTATCCAGCAACCTTTTGTTATCCCTAGGATGTAAGCCAATCGATGGCTCATCTAATACATATAAAACACCCATAAGCTGAGAACCAATTTGTGTAGCTAGTCTTATTCTCTGAGCTTCGCCTCCAGAAAGTGTAATTGCTGACCTATCTAAAGTTAGATAATCTAAGCCAACATTAATTAAAAACTCTAACCGCTGAGATATTTCTTTTAATATTTGATTAGAAATTTGTGTTTCTATCTTGGATAGCTTAATTGTATCAAAAAAAAATTTTAGCTCTTTCACTGATTTTGATGAAACTTGTCCAATGTTGACTTCATTAATTTTTACTGCAAGCGTCTGCTGTTTCAGTCGCGTACCACTACAACTATTGCATGGGCGCATGCTCATAAATTGTTCTATCCACTTCCTAATTCCTAGCGACTTAGTTTGCGTATACCTCCTCATTAGGTTATTCACCGCACCTTCCCAACCACCGGAATATGTACCTGTCCACTTCTTAGATCGGTATTCCATCTTAATTTTGTCATCACCAGAACCAAATAATAAGACCCTCCGAACAGAAGGGCTTAGATTAATCCATGGTGTTGTGAAATTAAAATCATAGTATCTTGCAAGGCTTCTTAACACTGAGCCATACCAATTATCCCGTGGTTGTTCCCCTAATGGAGCAATCGCGCCTTGTAATAGACTTTTTGATTTATCCGGAACAATAATGTTCGGATCAACCTCCATAGTTGACCCGAGACCATCGCATGCTGGGCATGCACCGTAAGGTGAGTTAAACGAAAACATTCTTGGCGCGATATCCTCGTAGGAAACCTGACATTCTGGACATGATAGATTTTCAGAGCATACATATTCCTTGCCGGAGAGAACGTTTATAAGTAATAATCCATTGCCAATTTTAAGAGCAAGCTCAACGGATTCTGTGATACGATCTCGAAATTTTTTATCTACTTTTAATCTATCTATTACGACATCTATAGAGTTTTTTTTATTTTTGTTTATTTGTGGGATTTCATCAATTGGATATATCTCATTGTTAACTCTAATTCTTATAAATCCATCTTTTCGCACTTGGTTAATTATACTAACATGACCGCCTTTCCTTCCACTTACAAGAGGCGATAGGATGTGGATTTTAGTGCCTGTTCTCAATTGTAATATAGAATCAACAATTTGCTGAACTGTTTGTTTTTCAACCAACTTACCACATTCCCAACAATGTGGCTTGCCTATGTGTGCAAATAATAATCTAAGGTAGTCATGAATTTCTGTTACGGTCCCAACAGTGGATCTAGGATTTCTTGCAGTAGCTTTTTGTTCAATTGAAATAGCAGGCGATAGTCCTTCGATAGAATCAATTTCTGGTTTTTCCATTAGTCCAATAAATTGTCTTGCGTACGATGAAAGAGACTCAACATACCTTCTTTGGCCCTCGGCATAAATAGTATCAAATGCTAACGATGATTTACCAGAACCTGAAAGCCCTGTAATTACTACAAATTTGTCTCTGGGGATTTTGACATCAATATTTTT
>CAJWHU010000099.1 GCA_913041325.1 uncultured Fidelibacterota bacterium
GACCCTGAAACCAATCAGCCCTTTAGCGGTAAAGCGTCCCTTGACTTCTACGATGGCTCTCTCCGCATGGAGGGTGAATATAAAGATGGAATTAAGTTTGGCAAGTGGAAATATTATGTTCAAGGTTCTAAATCTAGATTTTATAATCTTCAATTTGACAAAGGTAATATAGTATCCGCAAATTATAATGACAACAATAGGTCATGGTCTGGAATTCCAATAATGTACAGTGAAAATGATACCACTGTAAGAACTGGTATTTTTCTAGTTCAGGAGCTATCAGATGGTCAAGACTCCTATAATTACAACATGCCACCTGACATTTTCGTTCAGCTTTTTAAAAATGTTTCAGAAGGCCGTGTTACACGATGGCATTCCAACGGTGAGCTCTATTCTGATGGTCAATTTATTAATGGAAATCGTAGCGGGGAGTTTAACTGGTATTACGATAGTGGAAAAAGAAAAGAGAGGGCCTTCTTTGATGCTGGTAAGCGTATAGCAACCACTACACAATGGTACGAAAATGGAAATAAGCATGCCGAAGGTAGCTACAAAAAGGGTCAGTTGTCTGGCAAACTTACATGGTGGTATGAAAATGGTCAGAAAAAAGAGGAAGTTACCTTTAATCAAGGCGTTCGGGACGGCTTGGCTTATTGGTGGTATCCAAATGGCAATAATAAAGCTTTTGCTGATATCTCAAGAAAAATGGGTAAAGTAACTCTGTTCTCACCTGATGGAAGAACCACAGAACCCTTAACCGTTAAAGATAATGCCATTATTTGTGGTTCCGGTGAAATTCTTTTTACAATGGAACGGTTGTCCAAACGCGAGGCTCCTCCTATTGGTGATGGTACATGCGATTGCGGAGATTGTACGGACGAACCAACCTCTTAATAATTTTTTATTTTTAGATAGTTGAAATTGCTTTCTGCCAAGGGTTATTTTAACAATCGATTGTGAAAAACTTAATTCTATCTCTATGCTTTACCTCCTTAGTATTTTCTCAGGATCATTCTGTAGCTGTTTTAGACTTTTCTGGAGAAAACATTCATCAAGATGAATTGATACAGCTTTCTGCTGTTTTTCGCACAGAACTACTTAGAATGGATACACTTCGCGTAATGGATTACGATGATATGAGTAAAATATTATTGGATTATGGGTATAAAACTCCCACATGTGGAAGCATCGAATGTAACATCGTATCTTCGATATTACTTGATCAAGAATGGCTTATTACGGCCCACGTATCAAAAATAGGCGACGTATTTCTTATTGAAGCAAGATTAATTGATAGTCAGGCTGGTAGAGTTATCAACGCTGTGAGTTACGACTTTGAACAATCTATTGAAGGTCTTTACACGCGTGGAATGCATAATTTATCTGAGTTGATAATGTCCAAACGAATTCCTCTGGAGGTACACCAACGTCAAAATTTGGTTTATTTTAAAACGAATCCCTCATCAGCCAAGGTTCGCGTTGGAAAAGATACTCTAAATGGACAAACTCCGCTAGCTATCGATAGAGTAGTTGTTGAAAGTAGGCCCATTATATTATTTAAAGATGGATATCAGCCCTTTAAAATAAATCAACTTCCCGAAGATAATTCTGATGTGATTTTTGTAGACCTTATGCTTAAAACCCCTAAGGAAGGAAGCGTAGTATTTAATAAACCTATACCAGCGGATGTTGTTATTGTAGAAATGGATGGTAATCAATTGCTTATTGAAGAGGGTGATACAAGATACGATAGATTGCCAGTTGGATATTATAAATTGGATTCAGAGTTGCATGTAATACGTAATAACGAATTTAGAATTCAGCATAGAAGAACAACCAAATCATCCCCAACTTTTTTTCCAAAGAGAGAGATACAGCTTAAAAGTGAATTTTTTCTAAAGAGAAGAAATCTTTATCTTAAAATAATAGGTGGCGGGCTCTTATATCGATCATTTTTAACAGGTTACTCTTCATATATTTATAGTCAATACAGCACGAATGCTGACAAGGCAGATGAAAGACATCGAAGAATTGATAACTTAGACAGCCAGAAACCTATTATTGATGTTCTATCAACAGCTATTGTTTTTCCAGCTATATATTATCAAGCCAAGCACCTTGAAATGGAACGATGGTTAAAAAATTAATTTATTCATCTTTTTTATTTTCATTAATAATAACGTTTGGATGTGAAGATGCCCAAAGGGACTGGGACAATCCATTCGACCCTAGGAGCAATCGATCTTTATGGACACCTGATAGTCTTGAGATTGTTCAAAAATCGGAAAATGAAATAGAATTATCTTGGTTGAGAAGGGGAAGAGATTTTGATGGATTTATTATTGACAAAAAAGTTGGGGATGGTGATTGGAAAGACTCTGTCGCCGTGCTTTGGGATTCAACATTTGCATGGATTGACACACTTAACCTTAAAGAGCTTGTTCAAAATCCATTTGTATACAATTACAGAATTTATGCTTATGCTGACACGAATACTTCTTTGCGAAAAACGAATCAATATAAACCCATGATTCCAGGACCGCCAGGCTCTGTCCTAATAAAAAATGTTACCTATACACATCTACCTTCAAAGGTTTTATCAATCATTTGGCAGCCATCTGTTGCTCAAAACTTTGCCTCATATAATATTTATCATGCACTAAGGAAAGATGGATTAAAAACATTATTCAAATCAATTAATAATATTGAAACAACATTTTTGGACACTAATCAATTTTCTGTTAAAAATGAAAACTGGTTTTGGATTGAAACCCAAGACACCACGGGTCAAAAAACATTGGGAAACCCATTTGGTATTCCTAAAGATCCTGTACCATTTCCATCGGCATTAGATAGCGTTATTTATAGTAATCAAAAATTTATTTTTAACTGGACCAAGCCTACTGAAAATGACATTGACTATTTTACTATCTCTGAGGTTAATATTCCAGACACTTCAATTATTACTTCAACTGAAAATATTGAACGAGACAAAACTGAGTTTGAGTATGATGTTGCAAAAAACGTTGAGGGTTACTACATACTAAAAACAACGGATGTATGGGGAAATGAAAGTTTTAGTCAAATACGAGGTGCATCCTCATTCCAAAAAATCGTTAAACAAGACACAGTTACAGAAAATGGTAATGATATTATCATAATGAATTTAGGCCCTACATTACCATTCACAAAGACATTGGCCAACGTAAATTCCTTTTTTCCAATGTGGGTTGATAAAGGTAATAAAATTTTTTCCTTTACTTTAAACGGGGTTGGACTTGTTGTCGATCAAGATGGAAAAAATCTTAAAACCATTAGCGGTGTAAAGCCACAAGATATTTCTTTTAACAGTGACCAAACGCAAGCACTTTTTGTTGGTACAGATGATGATATTTATCTCGCATTTTTGAATGAAGATAAATCAGTACAACGTATTACACGTAATCAAAATAATGAATGGTATTCTGACCCTGAGTTCATAGATCGTGGTTCAAAAATTCTTTATTCACAGCGAAAACATTTTTCAAATAATAATATTGGAACAATTAACATCTATTATATGGATCTTGACGGAAAAAATGTTGTTCAAATTAGCGATGCTGTTGATGAGGAAAAATTTATTATGCCTCGGATGTCGCCATCTGGTGATAAAATTATATATTTAAATAAGCAATTAGGTATGTATGAATTAAATTTCCCAACAGAAAAAAGAGGTTTTTTGGTACAAACTGAAGGAGGAGATCCTGTCTATCCGGAAATTACACCATTTTTTAGAAATGTTCGTTGGTCACCAAACGGTGAGCACGCTGTGATTACAGAAAAGAAATTTAATTCCAGTTATAACATTTATTTATACAGTAAAGCAGGCAATCCAAAACTAAGACTCTTCCAATCGGGCGCTAGATATGCTCAATGGAATGGTAACGAAGAAATTATTTTTAAATACGAATCCTCAACAGGGTTTTACCGTAAAAGGATAAATACCATCTTTTCTGATGATCCAGTTCTGCTTCATGATTCACCCTGGGTTCAACTTCAAAATCAGTAGTATATTGAACCATAAAGATTTAAGAAAAGAGGATTTTGAATTTATTTCTTCAATTGATACAAGGTGGAGAGATATGGATGCCATTCAGCATGTTAATAACGCTACTATTTTGAGTTACTACGAAACGGTGCGTGTTGAATTTTTGGGCAGGCTTGGGTTTACTTTAGTTAAAAGACAAAGCAATGGAGTTATACTCGCGTCAATGCTAATCGATTATTTTAGTCAGATATCACATCCATCTAAAATCCACGTTGGATGTAGAATAACACGCATAGGAACGAAAAGCTTTGATCTGTGCTCAGCGCTATTTTCTGAGGTATCAGAACATCCGATTTCTGCAGGTAAGTTTGTTCTCGTAACCTTTGACTATATCAATCAAAAGACCATACCCATCTCCAAATCAATTAAAGACTCATATTTACCATTTATAGATTAGCAAAAATTTTAGAACTAAGACTATGATTGAATTGTTTGATCAAAAAAAAGCCATAGAATCCTTAGGAGCCATTTTAGGTCGTAAGTATACTATTACTACAAAATGGAGAAAGCAAGCCCACACAAAAGGGTGGAGATATGGAGAGGGCGATGCTTTTGTCGTTGCTAAACCAGGTACTTTAGTTGAAATGTGGAGAGTTCTTGAGTTATGTCAAAAAATGGATATTATCGTCATAATGCAAGCAGCTAACACAGGGTTAACTGGTGGATCAACCCCTTTTGGAAATGATTATGATAGGCCTATTCTTATAATGAACACAATGAGAATTAAGGATATACACATCATTGAAAGCGGTAATCAGGTTATTGGCTTTTCAGGGAGTACACTATTTGATCTCGAAAATAAGTTAAAAAAATATAATCGAGAACCTCATTCAGTGATAGGTTCATCGTGTATAGGCGCATCGATTGTCGGTGGAGTATGTAATAATTCAGGCGGGGCGCTTGTAAAAAGGGGCCCTGCGTTTACTGAATTATCATTGTATGCCAAGATAAATTCAAAATCAGAACTTATTCTGGTAAACGAATTAGGTATTGAATTGGGAAAAAATCCTGAAGAGATATTAACCAATTTGCAATCTCGATCTTATGATCATGAAGATATTCTTCATACAAATAAATTAGCATCTGACAATGAATACCGATCAAGAATTCGTGACGTTGATGCTCATACTCCAGCAAGGTTCAATGCCGATGTTAGGCGTTTGCACGGAGCATCTGGGTGTGCTGGAAAAGTTGTTGTATTTGCGGTTCGACTTGACACCTATCCTATCCCAAAAAAAAATCAGGTGTTTTACATTGGAACAAACGACCCTCAAATTTTAGGAAAAATTAGAAAAGAAATATTATCAACATTTAAAAACCTACCGGTTTCAGGGGAGTATTTGCATAAAGATTGTTACGATGCTGCAAAAAAATATAGCAAAGATACATTTGTGGCCATAGAAAAAATGGGACCAAGTTTTATTCCAAAGCTTTTTGAATTCAAGCGAAGAGTTGACCTTTTAGCAAAAAAAATTAAAATTTTACCTAATAGCTTCTCTGAATATTTAATGCAGTTTTTAAGCAAATTATGGCCTAATCATTTACCAAAGAGAATGGAAGAATATCGTGAAAAATTTGATCATCATTGGATTGTTGAAATGTCAGACG
>CAJWHU010000100.1 GCA_913041325.1 uncultured Fidelibacterota bacterium
GTCCAATATGATAAGTCAAAGGCAAACCCCCTCTCCATGAACTTGGTGCAATTGGCCCACCCAATGACTCTAATAAAGGCAATGCATCAGAATAAGAAATTGGCAAGACAGGTATTTTCATAATAGTCGGAGCCTCTTCAATGGTAAGCCTGTCAACATCTCCTCTTGAGCCATATCCAGGTGTTAATGGATCCCCAGGGTAAAGCGGCATATCAAGCACAGAGCCTCTTTGAACGCCGAACTCATTCCTATAAGGACCTTCAGGATAAACATCGCCTTGAAAATATCCATCATCTTTTGGATCTGAATACATAATACATCCAATAGCGCCCTTTTCATATGCTACCTTCGGTTTAATTCCTCTCCATGAACCTCCATATTTAGCCAAAACTATTTTACCTTTCACGTCAATACCCATTCTTTCTAACTCAACATAATCTGCAGGTATACCATAATTAACAAAAACTAGTTCAGCGGTAACATTGCCATCTGCTGAAAATGCATTATAAGGAGGCAAGAGATCTTTTTTAATAAAAGTGGATTCATCTCCTTTTACTGGAGGTTCTTGTAATTTGAGCGATACTCTTTTTGGAGATATCAAATCTAATTTTCTTATCTTAGGATAAGGTAATAAAACTCTAAACGTATCTATATAAGCTTCAAAACCCCAGGATTCGAATAAATTAGTTGCATATTCTGCGTTTTGCTTGCTCCATGGAGAACCACCATGGTGGGGTTTAGATGACATATGTTTCATCCATTTATCGAGATTTTTTGGGTTTAATACATCATCAACTTGCTTCTCAAGTAATTTCTGAGTTGTTTTATCTAAAGTATAGTCATAGCTAGATATACCACTTAAATCTATATCTTTTTTTTGGGTATTTGATGATGGGTCACAGCCTACAATGAAAACAGTTAAAAAAAATAGATTTTTTATTTTAAACATAATTACTCCACTTGTTAAAGATTAAATTTATATGATTAACTCCCCTGATAAAACCGTTACCGCTTCGCCTCCAATAATGACGCGATCATTTAAATATTCACAATATAAAGTGCCTTCTCTAGATGACAATTGTTTTGCGGTCAATTTATTTTTGTTCAATTTTTCAGCCCATAATGGAATCAATTCACAATGCGCAGAACCAGTCACTGGATCTTCAGGTACACCAATTTGAGGGGCAAAAAACCTTGAAACGAAATCTACATTTTCTCCACGCGATGTAACGATCAAACCAATGTAGTCTAATTTTGAAATCTTATCCATGGAAGGAGAAAGATTTGTCACGATTTCCTCATTTGCTACCACAGCTAAACCATCCCTATTTTCATAAAATTCCTCTACTTCTACACCGATAGCCTCTTCAATCAATTCTTTTTTATATATTTTTTTGGGAGGTCTTGAGGGAAAATTCATAGAAATGATGTCTTTATTCCTTGTAATATCTAGAGTATCACCTATTTTCGAATTAAATGTAATACTATCTCCTTGATGATTCATTTCGTTAAAAATCACATGTGCTGTTGCTAAAGTTGGATGACCAGCAAGATCGATTTCAATTTTTGGTGCAAACCATCTAATGTCATATTGATCCTCATTTTTTATGAAAAAAGCAGTTTCCGATAGATTGTTCTCCATCGCAATGGACTGCATTACTTCATCAGGTAACCACTCTTTTAGTGGGCAAACTGCAGCGGGATTACCTTTAAAAGGCTGACTGGAAAAAGCATCAATTTGATATATGGGGATTCTCATTTAATTCCGGTAAACATCAAAAATATCAAGAGGTAATTCACCAAATCTTGCTCTTCCTATATTTGAGGTAATTACAACGATCGTATCAGTTCTTTTATTCCAAAAAGCATAAGTTGTTCCTCCTACGGAACCCCCTGTGTGACCATATAATATATCCCCATTTCGACCTTCTCTAATTCGCCATCCAATTCCATAATTTGTTTTTTCACCATCAGCCGTGAATTGAGATGTTGTTAATAATTCTAGCGTATTTTTTTTAAAAAAACCTGGCTTAGTGTGAGCATTTAAAAATCTAATGACATCTTCCGTTGTAGATATAAACCCGCCTCCTGCCCACTTCCAGCTGTTGTTTACCTTTGGCGCTATCTCAAATGTATCTCTAGAACTGTTAAACTGGTAGAATTTGACCAAGTCATTGTCCACAGCTTGTAATTCTGCTTGTGTATCATTCATTTTCAACGGAGCAAAAACTTCAGTATTCATAAAAGATAAAAATTCAGATTTAGAGGTATTTTCGATAATTAAGGAGATCAATGTCCATGCGTGTGTTGAATAGTGGTATTTAGTTCCAGGCTTATGCAATAATGTATCGTATTTAAAAAATTCCATCGCGTCATAAACACTTTCAAAGTCCTCATTGATTAGCATTTCATCGTTTTTATAGTGACGTATTCCTGATAAATGCCCAGCTAATTGCATTGTATTAAATTTCCATTTTTTTGAAGGAAAGCTTGAGACATATTTATATATATCTTCCTCGAGATCTAAAATTTTCCTTTCGCTTAATATTCCTAAGGCAGTTGCGGCATAGGTTTTCGAAACGCTCCCTATTCTAAATTTGGTCTTTGAGGGATCAATTGTCTTTTTTTGCTCTACATCTGCATAACCATACCCTCTAGAAAAAACTATTTTACCTTTTTTAGCAACACTTATACTTAGCCCAGGGAGGTTTGTAGTTGATAAATATTCTCTAGTGATTTTGTCTGCTTTTATCGATTTTTGTTCATCATTTTCGCACCCAGCAATAAATAGGCATACATAAACAAAATAATTAAGCTTAATAAATTTAAAAAAAAGGATTTTTAAAAAATTCATTTAGTCCTTTTGGTCTTTTTTTACATATTTATCCAACCAGCTTGCAGTCTCCCAAAGCATATGCATAATCGATTCTCTAGCTCGATACCCATGGCTCTCATGCGGTAACATAACTAGTCTAGTCGTAGCGCCATGGCCTTTTAAAGCATGGTAATAACGCTTGCTTTGAACAGGGAATGTTCCTGAATTATTATCAACCTCACCATGAATTAATAGTATAGGTTCATTGACCTTATGTGCATGCATAAAGGGTGACATTGCAAAGTATATTTCTGGAGCCTCCCAAAATGTTCTTTGTTCTGATTGAAAACCAAAGGGCGTTAGACTTCTGTTGTATGCTCCACTTCTAGCAATACCGGCTTGAAATATATCTGAATGGGACAGCAAATTCGCTGTCATAAAGGCACCATAGGAGTGGCCTCCGATAGCAACTTGATCCCTGGTAGTGATATTTTTTTCAACCATAAGATCTACAGCGGCTTGCGCGCTAGAAACCAACTGTTGGACAAATCTATCATTCGGTTCGCTATCACCTTCACCAATAATAGGCATTGTTGCCCCCATTAAAACAGCATATCCGTACGATAGCATAACTAGGGGTGAAGTTGGACTTATCCTTGAAAATCTATGAGGAGATCCGACAACCTGAGAAGCAGCTTTTGATGTTTTAAACTCTCTGGGATAAGCCCAAACCAATAAAGGAAGTGGCCCATCGTCTGGCTTGCGCCCTGAAGGTAAATAAATGGTAGCAGACAAATCGACACCATCATTTCTTTTATACGTTAACATTTCCTTATACAGACCTTTCATTTGAGGATAAGGGTGAGGAAAAGCTGTAAGCGCGATATCGGTGTTGTCAGATAAATTTCGTAAAAAATAATTAGGCTGCAGGTCTTTGGCTTCTCTGCTAGTTATAAAGATCTTTTTATTTTTATCTACCATACTTATCACTCTTTCATAGAATGGTGATTCACACCTCCATAATCTTGTACTGGACTTGGAAGATATTTCAAACTCATCAACAAAAGGAAGATCGCCTTTAGGAGAGGCACCAATTCCAGACATATAAAGTTTACGCTCATTATTAGTAGCATTCATGACAAGAACTGACCTGCCAAAACTATTCATTTCCATCATAGGTGTGCCGGGATCATTGTATCTATCCTCGTATAATCTGTCTATCATATCAAACGATTCCTCGCTATCAGAATTATAATGCATGATGATTTGTCTTCTTTCGGACCACTTTCTAGTTGAAATAAGAGCTGTTTTAGAGTCACCCCACATTACATTGCTGAATCTTAACTTTGTTTTAAGTATTGACTGCGGCTCAGTAAATGGTGCTTTTAGAAGAAAAAGTTCATCCCTAAATGAAACTTTTTTTCTAGGATCACCTCCATCGAGCGCCTCAGCATAAAAAATAGTTGCGCCCTCGTCCGATCTCCATCTAAAGGATCGTGCACCATCTAATACAGCGTCTCGTCCAATTGGTATGGTTTCAGCTAGAGGGGTATCTCTTAGTTCTTTGATCATTCTGCCTTTCTTATCAAGTATTTGAGTAGAAAAAGGAAATCGATTAATTGGAACAATATAGGAATAGGGTTTATGAATAATTTGAATCATTGTATAATTACCATCTGGAGATGGATCAATTCGTTTAACGATACCAGGTTTTCCAATTAGTTTTTTCTTTCCCTTAATAGAAATATCAATGATTTGTGAGGTAAAATAAAAGTCAAAAAGAGCCTCGTCATATGAGCTTTGTAAAAGATCTTGATAGGTTCTCGCTGGAGCAATTTTACCTAAATTCTCCTGAGTTGTCGGTCCACTAGGCTTCATACCCCTCTTTGGCGCAATACCTCTTCTTTCTGGAACACTTTTTACGATAAGACTTTGACTGTCTGACCTCCAAACAAAAGGCACACCGTAGGTCAAATTCAATGGAGATCTCAATAGCATCTTGGATTTTCCAGTTTTAACGTTTGCGATATATAAATGAATCTCCGCGTTACTAGATACCGCTAAAGCTATTGACTTACCATCTGGAGACCAGCTGAACGAGTGTATCTTAGCATTATTCGGCAAGCCTTTTAAAGGAATCGACCTTGATTGGCCAATTTGATGTAGTTTAGCTTCGGTATAAGAAGTTCTTCTGCTTCTAGCGTTCATGGCGGGATTTATGCGCACACCAGCAAGTCGCAACTCTGGAGCAGAAAGCTCTTCTATGCTTGGCAAGCTTGATCTACTTAAAATAAGATAGTCAATTTTATTTGGAGATAAGCTCATAGTGGGTGTCAATGGTGCATCAACAATGTCTGCAATTGCCTTTGGTGGAATTTTGTATTCGCTTGCAAGGATTATAATAGGTATCGATAGTGCTAATGTTATTTTTTTCATGGAAAGAATACCTTTGATTTTTGCTTTATTTCTTTTCTTGTTTTAAGATCTTCTTAAAAAATTGGAATATTTTGAGACTGAAATCATTTCGCAATAATGCCTTACTTCCACACTTAGGACATCTGGATAGAAAACTTACATATTCCGTTAATTTCTGTCTTTTCCAATTATGAGAACATGATAAACATTTCATAATTACAATTTATTTAAAAAAACACTTTATTGTATGATTTTTCTAATTAAAAAAAATGATCGCTGATGCATAAAATCAACCCTATCCAGTCTTAGTAGCAGTTTTTGCCCTAAAAAATAACGATTTTTTGAATATCTTCCGTTGATTCTTGTGCCATCATTTGATATTTCATAGATATCGGTTCGTAAGGTATTTATTTCAATAAAACCATTTATATCTCCAAAAATCCAGTGTTATGTGTATATAATTT
>CAJWHU010000101.1 GCA_913041325.1 uncultured Fidelibacterota bacterium
GCCTTCTCAACCTCTTTTACCGATCTAATGGCCATGAATCTTATCAGTAAATGAGGCTGTCCTAGATAACCTAGCCCCCAACTGAGACCGCCGATAGCAAGGAATACTGCCTCATAACCACTTTTCCCGCCTAAAATTAAGGAGTTATGATTTTGGAAAATCAACTCTGCTTCCATCAAACCATTTATTATGGTCTTATCCATTTGAAAAATGTGGATCAGTCCAGTTATGGGGAGGACAACTAATGTACCTATCATCAAAACACCTTGAATCAAGTCGGTCCAAGCAACAGCAAAAAAACCACCTAAAATAGTATATAGCGTTATTATAAATGCCCCAATAGAAATGCCGTAAATCGGATCTATTTTAAAAAGTGAATTGAGAACTTTTCCAGAAGCGTGAAATTGGGCCGAAACGTAAAATAAAAAAAAGAATGAGATTATGATTGATGAAAAAAGCCTAATTACATTTGAATCGTCACAATACTTTCGATGCAGATACTCAGGTATTGTCAGGGCATTAAATTTTTCTGTCTCTGACCTCAATTTTTCGGCTATCAAATACCAAGATGATATTATGCCAAAGATTATACCAAAAACGGCCCAGATTTCGCTCATCCCAATTACAATTGCAGCTCCTGGTAAAGCAAGTAATAACCATGCAGATTCGCCAGATGCCCTTTCAGAAAAGGCTGTAACCCATGGCCCCAACTTTCTTCCTGCTAGCAAGTATTCTTCTTGGGTTTTTGCTAATCTATAGGTCCAAATGCCAATGAAAAAAAGTATGGTTAAATATCCAGTGAATATTATGCCCAGAAGCTGCATCTATAAAAAGAGAGTTATGATTCCAATAGTAATACAATAGAAACCAAAATAATGGAATTTGCCATTTTTTAGCCAATTAATTAGCCATTTAAGTGAAAATAAACCAGTTAAAAAAGAACTGATCAGTGCTGCACCTGCCACATAAACAGATATTTGAAAATTAGTCCCAACATCTGCCATCATTATTGCTCCTGCACCAGATATTGCTGGTATTGCCAACAGAAACGAAAACCGGGCAGCCTCCTTTGGACTTATTCCTAAAAAAAGAGCGGTGCAAATTGTCATGCCACTCCTCGATACCCCCGGGAAAATTGCGAGTGCTTGAGCTAAACCAATGAAAATGGATTTCGTGGATGTAATTTGTTTATCTGCTTTTTTTAATAAAATTGATGAAAATAATATGGTCCCGGTGAAAATTAGAGATATTCCAACTAAGTTAAGATTATGAAATATGCTTTCGAAAAGATCTCTCATACCAAGTCCAAAAAATCCAGCGGGTATGGTACCAATTATTATGAATGAAATGTATTTTTGAGTCTTTGGGGACATTATATCTTGAATAATAAGTCTGATCTCATTGAAAAATACTACTAAAATACTGCCTAAAGTGCCAATATGTACTAGAATTTCAAACTCACTCCCACTATTAACTACTCCTAAAAATTTCTGGATAATCACTAAGTGCCCAGAACTACTAATAGGTAAAAATTCTGTAACGCCCTGTACTATTCCTAATAATATTGCGTCATACAAGCTCATGGATCATCCCTTAATATATGTTCAAAATTTAAAACTTACTGATTGATTCCAATAATCCCATACATTCTACCAGAACTTGAACCATCTCTACGATAAGAATGAAATCTATCCTCTCCACAAAACGTACATTCTTTCATATTAAAAATTTTATGATCGTCAAAACCCTTGTTTATAAGATTATAAATTGCCTGGCCTTGTAGATTTATTTTCATAATATTGTTGGGTAGATATTTTATGAAATTTTTATTGAATTTGCTTAAAATGTCATCTTTTACCTCGAAACAACACTCCTGTATCGAGGGACCTATGATCACTTCAAAATCATATAAATTATACTCCCTGTTTAATAGCAAATTAGAAGTAGCGTCTAAAATGCCATTAACCAACCCTCTCCAACCAGCATGCACGGCTCCAAAAATAGGAAGTCTACGATGACAGAAGAATATTGGCATACAATCTGCCACCTGTATTGAGCAAGTATTTTGGATATTATTTGTAAAAACACCATCGCAGTTTGAAATTGTTCCACTATCTTGACAAAATGAAACGTTAGTTGAGTGCTCCTGTTCAGGTATAATTAAGTTTTTAAAATTGTAACCATTTTTTTTTGCAAATACTGATCTCTCATTCTCAATGGGTGACGAAAAATTCTTTAATGAAAAACTCGCTTTTATTTTATGATTATAGAACTCAGGGATTATATCGAGCGAATCTTTTTTACTCATTGACTGTAGTTAAATTGTTTCCATCGTAAACACCGACATTTTTTAATTTTTTATTCAAATACCGTAATACTTGTGCAGACCCGTTAACATTCTTGTTTTTTCCGGAAAATTTCAAAAATGTGTACTCCCCCCGATAATATTCCATCTTTTTTAGTCTCTCAATGAAATTTTTTCTATTAAAGGTACCTGCATTTTTTATTTTTTGAATTAAAAATAAATTGTCAAAAGCCAGAGTATAATAATTGGCAAAAGAATCCATAGAGGCATTTGATATGGCAGAATTTACATCTGAAACAATATACATACCTTCAACATGAGGACCAATAACCTCCTGATTTAGCATTGGCATATTCAACCAATTTTCATTTCCAAATATTATAGTCTTAAAATTATATATAGGTAACTGTGTCCCAATATATGTTAGATCCTCAGATCTAAGAGGAACATATATAGCTTCTAACGTCTCAAGAACTACCTTTGCAGAGTCTTTTTGATCCATTAGATCTTCCTCTTCAGGAGGTAGTTCAAAAAAATCTGCGACATCTACGTCAAACAGAGCATCTAGGCTATCAATTTCTAAATCCATCTGCTTGTTCCTCGTATCATTTTGAACCAGATCCCATGCTGCTCTTCTTATATTTTTTAACTGCCTCGATAAATTCTCTGGTTTACCAATGTACCATTCGATTGCAACAGGATCTATTCCAAGCTGAAAACATTCGTCAATGAAAAAATCTGTTGTCAATTTTTGTTGCCCTTCTCCTGGGGATAAAACAGCAATATTCTTGAGATTTAGCTCCTGAATCATTAATTGAGCAGTTCTTCTAGCAATAATTTCGGATGTTGGTGCAAGAAAAAATAGGTTTTTTGCTACATTAAATAATCCAGAGTGCTCAGATTTTGGAACTAGCACAGGCATAGTCGGATCTAAGGCAGCAACTGACAATATTGCTTCATCTGTGATTGGTCCAAGCACAGCCACTACAGAAGGATCTGATTTTAACCTATTATAGATTGAGAAAATTTCTAGTGCGGAACTTTTAGTATCGTAAAGTATCAACCTTATGGAGGTTGAGTCGGCGTTTAGTTCAAAATAATCGGATAAACCTAATAAGTATGCATGACCTTTGTCTTTGTTTACCCCCGTCAAAGGCAGCATAACAGCTATGGTGACAGGTTTCTTAAAATTGTCTTCACTAATTTTTTTTAATTTTCCATACAATCCAGAAAAATATCCAGGCAATTCAAATGTGTTTATTTGATCCATCACATTATCCAGCTCATAAGAATCACCATTTGTATAAGCTTTATATGCTTTTGCTAAATTAATTATTTCTCTATTAAAACTATTCCTCTCTCCAAACAATAAACTCTCAACTGTATTCTCGTCGAGTCCCATACTAATGGCATGATATATTCTTTCATCTATATCATTGAGATAAATGACATTTTCAATCTCAGTTCTAGCTCTGATATAATATTTAAATGCTAAAGTCGATTTTCCTCTTTCAAGAGCTATATCGCCGGATAAAATTAGCGCATCTACCTGATATGGTGATGAGGGGTAGTTGGAGTAAATTGATTTAAGGGTCTCGATAGCCTTCTCATGATTTTTTGATTGATACTGTGCCTTTGCCATCATTAGTTGTGCTGCTGGATCGCGATAAGATCTATGTTTTGATAGGATATTACTGAACTGGATTTCTGATAAATTATATCTACCATTTCTGTAATTATCTGCTGCTACAATGAATTTTTGGTGGTATGATAAAGTGTCGAAGCCAGATGCAGATACGCATGTGGAAAAAAGAGTGAGAATAATTTTCAGTTTAATATCCTTCTTAAGAATATTATTTGACTTTAATAGTTTTGGATATGACGAATTAAATTTCATTACTCAATTGTGTGCGTCAACAATCCGTACTCAAATTGAAGATATGTTCGATTGCCCAGCTGGTCCTGATATATCCATTGCTCACTTTGTCCGTGCCTGCTCGAGGTAACATTGAGAGCGTCAGGATTTCCAATAGCAATACGAACTTGTTTATCACTCATTCCTATTTCAACATTTCCATCTAATATTTTTCTAATTGTATCCTTGCCCCAAGAATCGGGTAAGGGTGCAGATACGTAATAGTGATCTTTTTGACCAATTTTTTGCTTAATTCCGTTCCCATTGTATCTTACATAACCCTCGTATCCTGACGAAGCTTTAACCTTGAACCAAATCGGGTGATCGGAATTACTATTTTGAAAGTGATTAACTTCCATTACTTTGACTTTTTCAAATCTAGAAAATTTATAATTGCTGAAGGTGTAGAAGCTCATGTAGTCATTTGTACTGTTGAGCCATATAAACCTTCCCATCATTTTTTCTGCCTCCACCTTAAATTCTTCAAAAAGTAAATAGCTTGGGATTTGGAAACCAATTGATTTGTCATAATCCATTTTTATTTTATACTTTTTATTTTTTTCGTCTTCAATCACAAGAAATTCATCATTGAATGTCTCACTCCTTCCAAGTATAGTAAACTTTTTATCTAAAAGTTTATGATATGGTACAAAACGGTTGCTGTGCATTTTAGACCATTTTCTGTTAAGATTCTGCAGGTTTTTATATGTACGATCCAGGTCTACAAAAGTTATGATTTTCCCAGACCAATTTACCGGCAATATATCTAGGTCTTTTTTTTGAAAGTAAGTACATGAAGAAGTAGAGAGTAGGATTATTTTTAAAATATAATTAATTATTGGCTTCTTGTACATTGAGCTCAGTTGATTGGTTGTCCATCTTTCCAAACACCGATCCTCTTATCGCCATTAGGATAAGTAAATGTACCTTGTCCATCCATATTACCATTTTTAAACTCGCCTATATACTTGTTCCCGTTGGTGTATGTGAAGACACCTATTCCTTCTCTCCTACCACCTTTAAACTCACCAATATATAAATTTCCATTTTTAAATTTGTAAGTGCCTTGCCCTTCCATAATGCCGTCAATAAAATCTCCCTCATAGGTGTTCCCGTTCCTAAAATTGTAGTTACCTTTACCATTTATTTGGTTATTTTTCCATTCTCCTGTATACGATTCCCCGTTGGTAAATTTACATTCTCCAATGCCCTCTCGCTTACCCTCCTTAAAATCGCCAATGTATTTATCACCATTTGCATAATCATATACCCCTTTGCCATTTATTTTACCATCTTTGAAAATACCCTCGCAAATATCACCGTTTGAAAAAGTATAAATACCACTACCGCTCATTTTATCATTAGACCATGAACCACTGTATGTGTTACCGTCAGCAAATTCGAAT
>CAJWHU010000102.1 GCA_913041325.1 uncultured Fidelibacterota bacterium
GTAAATATGAAAGCCGCGCAAGCAGGGTTAGGTGGAGCTGTATTTCAAATGTTTAACCATGGGACAATATCTGCTATGCTATTTATACTTGTTGGCGTGATTTATGAGCGAGCGCATCACCGAGACATAGAGGGTTTTGGTGGCCTAGCTAGCCAGATGCCAGTCTACACCGGTATTACTGCAGTAGCTTTTTTTGCTGGTCTGGGACTCCCAGGTCTATCAGGATTTATCAGTGAGGCCATGTGCTTTATTGGAGCGTTCCCAGTTTACAAGGGAATCGTAATTGCCAGTACAATAGGTATTCTGCTAAATGCTGCTTATTTTTTGTGGGCTTTCCAAAGAATATTTTTTGGAAAACTAAATGAAAAATACTCAGCCTTGCCTGAAATTAATCGACTAGAGCTCTTTACAGTCGTTCCATTGCTGGTTATTACGTTGTTTTTTGGTATATATCCAGCGCCCTATCTGGATATGATTTCTGCCACAATGAATAACATAATAAATCATGTAATCTCGCTGGCAAGCTATGCAAGCATGTAATAATGGATAACCTCCAAAGTCTAGCATATTTTTATCCAGAATTAATTCTAACGGTTTTAATTCTAGCTTGCATATTATACGACCTAAGTATTAAAAAAGAGGATTCAAGCAAGGTGGGGTGGTTATTAGTCGCTGGTCTAGTAATTGTTTCAGTAGCTATTTTATTCCAAGGTAGTCAAACTATTACATCGCTATTTTCCAATGCAATTGTGTTGGATCCATTTGCCAGTTTTTTTAAGCTGGTTATTATTCTCTCAACAATTTTTGTTTCAATTTTTAGCTTATACAATAACGAGCTAGATGAATATAGGATGGGAGAATATTTTACATTAATCGGGATTGTTACCTTTGGTCTTTTCTTGATGGTCTCCTCAATAGATCTCATAATGGTATATTTATCCATTGAGATAGTTTCGATAATGTCATTTGTCCTCGCTGGATATCTGAAGCAAAATACTAGGTCAAATGAAGCTGCGTTGAAATATGTTGTTTATGGTGCATTTTCATCAGGTATCATGTTGTTTGGATTGAGCTATCTTTATGGATTAACAGGTAGCACCAACTTCTTCAAAATACAGCAAGCCATGACCTCGTCAAGTGAGATTAATAATACGGCCATAACCTTAGCAGTGATTATGATTTTAACTGGGTTTGGATACAAAATTTCTGCTGTCCCATTTCATTTTTGGACACCAGATGTATATGAGGGCTCTCCTACTACCATCACTGCATACTTATCAGTGGCCCCAAAAGCGGGAGCTCTAGCCATGATGATAAGATTTTTCAATCAAGTTCTAGCTGATGGCGGAGCAATAGTTGAAAATTCAGCAGGATCATTGCCTATAGTACCTTGGACTGATATAATTAGTATAATGGCCGTTGTAACAATGACTATCGGCAACGTAATCGCCATTCAACAAGATAATATCAAACGAATGCTAGCCTATTCGAGTATTGCTCATGCAGGATATATGTTATTATCAATCCCCGTTGTATCCGGGGAGGGCATTTATGCTATAATGCTTTACGTTATTGTCTATTTGTTCATGAACTTGGGCGCATTCTTTGTTGTAATTATAATAAAGAATAGAACAGAGGGCGAGTCATATGAAGATTACAAAGGTTTAGGATGGAAAATGCCCGCAGTCGGAGCAATGATGACGTTATTTATGGTTTCATTGACAGGTCTGCCTCCTACTGCTGGTTTTGTAGGAAAATTTTATATCTTTGCATCCTTAATTAAGGCTGGTGATTCTTTTTATTGGCTTGCAATTGCCGGGGGTATTAATAGTGTTATTTCTTTGTATTACTATCTCAAGGTAGTAAAGGTAATGTATTTTGAAGGAGATAGGGAAGAATTTGTAATTTTGCCGGAAACCGGACCCACAATAATGTTGACGCTGACTGCTATTCCTACATTATTACTCGGCATTTATTGGGTTCCTATTGCTGACTGGATTGACAAATCTTTAGTGATGTTTATCCAAACTATTTAATTACATTGAACCACATTAACATAAAAAAAGGTCATGATATTAGACTTTCTGGCATACCTGGTACAGAAAGGATCATGTCTTTAAACCCTAAAAAGGTTGCATTAATGCCGTTTAAATTTAAAGGCGTTAAGCCAAAATTAATGGTTCAAAAAGGTGATGAGGTTTCTGCTGGTACTCCATTATTTTTCGATAAAAATAAACCAGAAATAAAATGGGCTTCACCAATGGGTGGAATTGTTAATGACATCCAGATTGGTGCTAGAAGGGTCATCGAAAAAATAGAGGTCTACACGATTAATGGTAAGGAAAATAGTGTTGTAGCGCGGGAACCCTTAAACCTTGAAAATGCAGATGGGAAAACAGTAAAAAAGTATATCTTAGATTCTAATGTTTTCCCATTGATACGCCAGCGTCCATTCAATAAAATCCCCGACCCAAATATTAAACCAAGGGATATTTTTATTTCAGGTGTGGGATCCGCTCCCCTTGCTGTTGACGTAGGGTATTTAATTTCGCAGGAAAAGGAGTTTTTTCAAGCAGGTCTTACTGGGCTTAGTAAATTAACTGATGGTAATGTGTATCTCACACTTAGAGAGAAAGTTGGTTTTTCAGATGTCAAAGAGCAGACAATATCAGGGCCTCATCCTTCGGGAAATGTTGGCATCCAAATTCATCATACCAAACCCATAAAACCTGACGATGTAATTTGGACTATCAGTCCTCAACATGTTGTAACCTTGGGTAAACTTTTTAAATCAGGAATATATAATTCTAAAATTTTGATCACGGTTGGTGGATCTGGATCTAGTCAGCCCGTTTATGTTGAAACAAATACTGGTGCGAGTATTGGCGAAATCCTCTACAATCAAGACAATACTAGACCAGTAAGGCTTATCTCTGGTGATGTTTTAACTGGGGCAACTGTGCAGGAAGATGATTTTATTGGTTATTACGATACCTCAGTCGCAATGATCGATGATGATGTAAAGCGACCATTTTTGGGTATGCTATCTCTAGGTTCAAATAAAACAAAATATAGTTTAACAAATACCTTTTTATCTTTTGGTAAACAAGACTTTAATTTTACAACATCACAAAACGGAGAATTACGATCAATAGTACCGTTAAATGCTTGGGAGAAGTTTTTGCCCATGGACATACTTCCCAATCCTTTGTATAGATCTATTCTATCTGAAGACATCGAAGAGATGGAAAAATTGGGGATTATTGAGTGCGATGAAGAAGACTTTGCACTATGCTCTTTTGCATGTCCAAGCAAGATAGACGTTGGCTCTGTGATTAGGCAAGGGCTTGATCTAATGGAAAAAGAAGGATAGTATTGAAATTACTTAGAAACATACTAGATAAAGCAGCTCCTTCATTTCAGAAAGGAGGGAAGCTAGAAATGCTTCATCCAGTATTTGAGGCAACAGATACAATATTATTCAGCACTGATGAGAGGACAAGTACTGGTCCTCATATAAGAGATAGTGTTGACATAAAAAGGGTTATGATCCTGGTCGTAATATCGCTTTTGCCGTGCTACATATTTGGTGCGATCAATATTGGTTACCAAAAATCTTTAACATTCAATCAAACATCAACACTATTTGAAAACTTTGTAACCGGTCTCACATCCATACTGCCGATAATTGCTGTAACTTTTGCATCTGGTGCATTCTGGGAGCTACTTTTTGGAGTGGTTAGAAAACACCCTATTTCTGAGGGTTTTCTTGTAACATGTGCTCTAATTCCACTCACATTGCCCCCATCTATCCCATTGTGGCAAGTAGCCATAGCTACCTCATTTGGAATTGTGATAGGGAAAGAGATTTTCGGAGGAGTTGGCATGAATATTTTTAACCCCGCTCTAATGGCAAGAGCTTTTTTATATTTCACATATCCAGTGGATATTTCCGGTGATAAGGTGTGGGCGCTCGCTCCAGATGGATACTCGGGGCCAACTGCATTAAGTATTCCCGCTGGTAAAACAAACCAAAATGCTGTAGAACTTTTAAATAAAGCGAGCACAGATTTGGTTTTTGATTTTTCTTGGTCAAACATGTTAGTGGGGTGGATTCCAGGCTCAATTGGAGAAACAAATAAATTGCTTATCTTTTTCTCTGCAGTTTTTTTGATAGTTGTTGGTGTAACTAGTTGGAGGGTAATGGTTGGATCTGTGTTGGGAATGACTGCAATGGCCCTTTTGACTAATTTTTTTGCGCCATATTCAACAAACGCAATGCTTACCATTCCTCCACACTATCACTTAGTTATGGGGAGTTTTCTTTTTGGCACCGTCTTTATGGCCACTGAGCCAGTTACAGGAGCACATACAGATTTAGGAAGATGGATTTTCGGTTTTTTAGTGGGTGCTTTGACAGTTATAATACGTAGTATCAATCCTGCCTACCCTGAAGGAATAATGCTGGCTATTTTACTTATGAATGCATTTGCACCGCTCATAGATTACTACGTTGTACAGAATAACATTAAAAAAAGAATGATCCGATATGCACAGTAATAGATACACTCTGATTTTTACTTCCTTCTTGACCGTAATACTGGCTTCTCTATTATCACTGGCAGCAGGAAGTTTAAAGGATATTCAGAAATTAAATGTAGAGCTTGATAGCAAAAAAAATATTTTATCCTCCCTTGGCTTTAAAGAACAGCCTAATCAAAAATGGAGCCCGAATGATATTTTAGAAATTTTTGGTAACAATATAGAGTCATTTGTTTTAGACAAAGACGGAAATAAGACAGATTTAAATGTAAGCTCAATAGATCCCGAGGAAGATTATGAGCACATGCCAATATATGTTAATAAAGTTGATAGCGAGGTCAAGGGGTATGCGATACCCATATCAGGCAAAGGTTTGTGGAGCACTTTATATGGTTATTTTGCCATCGAGCCAGATGCTGAGACAGCAAAAGGTATAACCTTCTACGCTCACAAAGAAACTCCAGGGCTTGGTGGTGAGGTCGATAAATCTTGGTTCCAAGATAACTTCATTGGTAAGAGGTTTGTTGACGAGGAGGGAAAATTGGTAGGTATCACAGTTGTAAAAGGGAAGGCAGACCCATCTAGCAAATATGAAGTTGACGGGATTTCTGGAGCAACAATCACTAGTAAAGGTTTGGAAACATTTTTGGTTGATGACCTCAGAAAATATGAGCCCTTCTTTAGAAAGATAAGGAATAAGAAAGGCTAGTGTATGGCACTACTTGATAAAAAATCCAAAGAAGCCCTGACAGACCCACTTATGAAGGATAATCCAATAAGTCTTCAGGTATTGGGTATATGTTCTGCCCTGGCAGTTACTGTACAGCTAAATACTGCAGTAGTAATGACACTAGCTGTTGTCTCCGTTCTATCAATATCAAACACAGTCATCTCCATTCTCAGATCTATGATTCCTGGTAAGGTCAGAATCATAGTCCAGCTCTCTGTGATTGCAAGTTTGGTCATTTTGACTGATCAAATCCTGCAGGCATATTTATACGACATTAGCAAACAACTTTCTGT
>CAJWHU010000103.1 GCA_913041325.1 uncultured Fidelibacterota bacterium
AAACCGACGTAGGTGAAAGTCTACCGTGGGTTCGAATCCCACCTCCTCCGCCATAAAAATACCCTAAATCATTGTTTAAATTGACTTTTATGTTAAACTGTCTACATTTACCCACAACGATACCCACAACAAGGCAAAAATATATAGGATGTATGGAGAATTGAAATTTAAATACCCCGCCTACCCGGTACCCCCCAAATTGTTTAATCATCAGCATAATCTATGTACTGAAAAATGCACAAAGGATGACCTACGATGTTAACAGCTAAACAAGAAAACTTTGTCGAACTTCTTACTCAAGGTACAAGTCAGGCTTCGGCGTATAGGGGTGCTTATGAGACCCAAAAGATGTCCGATAAGACAGTCTGGGAGGAAGCCTCAAGGCTCAGGAGACACCCCAAGGTCAGTGCAAGGATTTTAGAGCTAGAGAACGAAAAGGAGGATAGACGACGCTTACAAGCAGTCTCGCGAGAAGAGAGAGTTCTAAATGAATTGGAGAGCATAGCCTTTGGGGATGGACCTATAGCAGGAAGGCTGAAAGCAGTGGAGTTACTAGGAAAACATATTGGATTTTTTACACCTAAAATGGAAAGTCCTGTTGAGAGAACGTCAGATGACATTCTCGCAGAAATTCAAAAAAGGATTAACTTGATAAAAAGCCTTTGACTAAATTTGTCAAATACAGATTTGTATATCCTAAATCAATTCTTAATAAACCCCTCACTTCTATGATAGGAGATTTGTTTTTTACGGTCACGTTTAAGATGAAAAATTTACAAATGCCACAATCAGTAATTTCTATCTTCGTTGTAATATTTTTTCATTACTTTGAAGGGATCGCTTTTTCTTATAATTGAAATAAACTTTAGGCTGTATTTCTTAAAATGGTTGAATTCACCGAATAAAGTACTCACAAAAAGAAGAATGAATTGGTACGCTACAAGAAGGACTAATAACCTAATTGGCCAATAAATATAATTGCCCAAAGATTCACGGTCTAAATTCAAGAGTAGCAATAAAAACTTAGAGCAAAAGACTGCAACGCTACCACTTATAGCAAATATTATGAAAATTACCACTAGGTGTTTGATAGACTTTGCTTTGAAAGCTTTTACGCCTAACGAGAGTATTATCTCAGATTTTTCAATCAATTGGTTCATAATTATTACTTAGTGCAAATATGATAATCTAAAAGGCTTTTTTTGCACTTTTACTTTAAGACCATATGCTTTATAGATCAGTGAAGGAGTTAGTATTTCTTCAGGAGGGCCAAAGTCTAAAACGTACCCCCTCGATAACAATAATATTTTGTCTGAAAAATGAGCAGCTAAGTTTAAATCATGGAATATTATTGCTGCGCCAAGCCCTCTTTTTACTTCATTTTTTATGAAATTCAAAAATCTTAGCTCCTGCCCTATGTCCAAATTAGAAGTAGGTTCATCTAGAAATATATATTTTGGAGTTGGATACCCATTTTTGTGCCAAATTTGAATAAGTGCACGCGCTAAGTGAACTCTTTGCAGTTCTCCTCCTGATAAAGTTCTAATACTACGATTAGCGTATTTATCTATCCCCAGAGTTTTTATAACAATTTCAAACTTTTTCCACACTTCTGAATTAAAGTTAAGACCGTATCCTCCAATAATACCCATTTCAATTACTTCTTTAACAGTAAAATCAAACATAATATTCTGCTCTTGAGATACCACACTACGATATTTTGCCCTATCCAAAAGAGAGTATTTGTTTAGAGAAATACCCTCGTACTTTATTAGCCCATAAGTTGAAGAAAAATCTCCGGCAATCATTTTTACCAGTGTCGATTTTCCAGATCCGTTGGGCCCAATAATACCCAGAATTTCTCCTGGAAAAATCTCAACGTTTATGTCTTTTAAAATATATCTATCCCCATACTTTTGAGACAAATTATCTACTCTTATACTCATTTATTTCTTAACCTTAGCACAAGCCAGAGAAAGAATGGCGCGCCAATCGCACTAGTTGCTAGTCCTATTGGCAATTCTGCGGGCTGTATTATCAAGCGTGAAAACAAGTCGGCTAAAACCGTTATCAGGGTTCCCATTATGGCGGAACCTATTAGAAGAAAAGTATGACTTGATCCGGCTAATAGACGTACTATGTGGGGAACAACTAATCCTACAAATCCGATAATTCCCGACAACGAAACACATGTTCCAATCATAATCGCAGAGGAAAGTATAATTGTCCGACGGGTTCTTAAAACATCAACTCCAGTCCTATATGCTTCTGACTCCCCTAATTGCATAATGTCCAGTTTTCTCGAATTAAGTATTAAAGTAAGTATTGTTATAAAAACTAGAACCATAGAAGGTATCAATAATTCCCAACTCGTGCTTCCAAAACTTCCCATCATCCAAAACGTAAGTGTTCTTAATTGACTGTCTGAGCTTACAAATGTAAGAAAGCCAATTCCGACAGTGGACATTGCGTTCAAAGCAATGCCAACTAATAACATATACATTATCCCAGAATTCGCAAAACTAGCTGTCAAAATATAGATCAAACTGATTACTAGAAGTGACCCTAAAATTGCTGCTAATGGCACCAAAAAACTTCCCAACTGTAAAAAAATTAACCCACTATTGACTAGCACAATAGCAGAGACTGCTCCAAAGGCTGCTCCAGCTGATACCCCTATCAAACCAGGGTCAGCAAGAGGATTACGAAATAATCCTTGCAACGCGGCTCCTGATATTCCCAAAGCACCTCCAACACAAGCTGCCAAGAGAACTCTTGGGAGTCTGATATTAAAAAGTACCTCTGTTTGAAGCGGATCTGCGTCTCCAGAAAGTATTTTATTCAGCTCTACATTGAAACTTCCCAAGGAAAGGCCAAGGAAGCAAACAAAAGTACTTACGCAAATTAAAATTGATATTGTAACTTTCTGCCTTGGGTCGAGTAATTTTATCATCAATATTATTTGTCTATGGATTAAGATTTACCAACTCTATAACCTTGAGACCGGTTTCAAGTGTCCTTGGTCCAAAACCCAACATAGCCATACCATCTTCAACTAACACTCTTCCATATTTTCCAGCTGAGGTAGATTGCAACCCGGATTGAACTAAAAAAGATTCTAAATTTTTAAAAGGAGAAAACGCTCTTTTAGTTACGATAATATAGTCTGGGTCCATGGACAGTATACCTTCTATTCCTACGGGCTTCCAACCGTCAATATTTGAGAAAATATTAATATTTTTAGTCATTCGAATAAAAGCGTCGCCTGAGGTATTTGCACCAGCTACTATCGGGGAAGTTCCACGAAACATTAAAATAATCATAATTTTTTTTGGGCTGCTATTTGAACGAGCATCGGCCTCCAGCTTTTCTTTCAATTGCTTTAAAGGAGATGTTTTTTTTTGGATATAAGGCTTTTCAGCTCCCAAAATCTTTCCTATGCAATTTACTTTGTCTATTATTCCTGAAGAGCTGTAATCATCAGCTAATATTCTCATTTCCACAGACGTTTTCTTAATCTGTTCCACTACTTTTTCAGGGCCAATATCTGGTTCCGACAAGATCAGAGTTGGTGACAACGAAAGAAGTCCTTCAACGGAAAGATTACGAAGATATCCTATAGATGGCAAGCTTGACGCTTGATCTGGAAAGTTTGATGTTAAATCACGTGCAACAAGATTTTTCTCGAGACCTAAAAAGAATATTGTTTCAGTAATAGAGCCCCCAGCACCAACAATTTTTCCGCTGTCCAAAGCTTTTTCACACTTCGCATATACTTTGAAGCTGATAAGTAGAAAAATTATTATTAATATATTTTTCATTTCTTTATACCTTTTTTTAAGTTTTTAATGCGCGTTAGTTTTTTTTAAAATTGCCAATAACCGCTAAAAAAGAACTACTAATGATAGAGTGGAAAGTTATCAATAACTTGTTCCCACAAATCTTGTTTAGATTCGTCGCAATTTGCACCACATAGAAAGACACTTACAATAGCCTTATTGGCATCGAAAATTTCTATGATTGATCTATAAGTGTCACGACTTTTAATACGGCTTACTCTACAAGTTTTTATTTTCCTTTGATCTAATCCAAAACAAGAGTTTTCTCCATATAGCATTGTTATTGACGACAAGGGCACTATTGATCTCACTTGATCTTCTGACGCTTGTGCAAGACCAGGTCTTATACTAAATTTTAGCAAAGGAATTTCAGTATCATGCATCAAATGAATAAGCTTGATTAAGTAATCAAATGAGAATTTTCGAGAGCAGTTTGTTGGTAGATCATTCAGAATATAATAACGAGAAGTAGCTCCATAATCTATCATGGTATTTATATGATCATTTAAAGATAACGAAAACCAATCTCGTTTAAAATTTATTTTGCTTTTTTGAATTACTTCTTCAGACAAAAAATTCGTGCCATGTTGATAAGAACTCTTGCCAGTGTCTATAGTTTTGAGTTTTGACAGGATATTTTCGAATAAAGCCATATTTTCGTAAGAATAGATAAAAATTCTATGAATAAGTGCTCCTTGTCTATCAAAAAAATGTAGCGACTTTCCTAAATTATTTTCACTTAAAATGTCAACAGTCGACACTAGAAGGATATTATGATTTTTAGAATATTTTGTCTGAATTTTTTCTTTCATATGCATCATATCGACATTAAATTTATGTTTAATTATGCACTTTCCGGTTTGACTCAATAAACAGCTCGGCCCTGACGTAATGGCTAAACAGTTTTTACAACATTCTAATAATGACAAGAGTTGTGAAAAATCTATTTCGTGCAGTTTTGCCCTTTCACCATATTTTTCAAGCACTTCATTAACATTGGTTACTGATTGGATCACCGATTTATTGACCCCTTTTGATTTATGATTATTTTCTGAAGTCAAAATAAGCTCCTAATACACATCTCTTAAATATCTTTTATTGCGCTTTAATTCTTTAAAATATTGATCTGCTGTCTCACTTGTAAAACCACCACATTCCTTGATGATTTTGATAAGAGTGGCCTCGACATCTTTTGCCATGCGCTCAGCGTCACCACATATATAAAAATATGCTCCCTCTTCTAACCAATTAAATATTTCTTGCGACTTTTCCCATAATCTTGTCTGGACATAAATTTTATCTTTTTGATCGCGCGAGAAAGCAAGGTCCAATCTTGTCAATACTGATTTATTCTTCATTTCCATAAGGAAATCTTTATAGATAAAATCCTGACTTTCAGTTTGGTCTCCAAAAAACAACCAATTTTTTCCCTTAGCCTCTCTAGCGTCTCTTTCTTCTAAAAAGGCCTTAAAAGGTGCGATGCCAGTTCCCGGTCCAACCATTATAATGGGCAAATTATCATTTTCGGGCAGCCTAAACGAATTATTAGCGCTTAAGAAAATTCTCACGTTTTCCTGTTTTTGATCAAGACTTGACAGATAGTTTGAGCAAACTCCGTTGTGTATTCTTCCGTCATAATTCCATTCGACCTTTGAAACAGTTATTTCAATTTTATTCGGGTTTTTAAGTG
>CAJWHU010000104.1 GCA_913041325.1 uncultured Fidelibacterota bacterium
GTAAGTGTACCAATAAATATTGACAAAATGATGGTTACATTAAGAAAGATCGTCTGATCTGTAGAGCCGTACTTTGAAAAAAATTCGGCTGTAGCAACTAATGCCGATGCACCACCACCAAATCCATTAAAAATAGCAACCATTTGTGGCATTTGGGTCATTTCTACCCGTAGCGCAAAAGTGGCTCCAACGATAGATCCAATGATCATTCCAATGGCAATTAGTCTAAAATCGAGACCTCCGAATGAAAAAACGGTTGCAACAATTGCTATGAGCATACCAACTGAAGCTAATGCATTTCCTGTTCGCGCAGTTTTGGGGGAGCTTAATCGTTTAATTCCAAGAATAAACAAAACCGCAGCGGCAACGTAGGCTAAATTAGTATAGTCCATAAATTATTTTCGCTTAAACATTTTTAACATTCTATCAGTGACCATAAAACCACCTACGCAATTGATCGTTGCAAAAATAACAGCAGCTAAACCCAGCCATGTTCCAATTTCACCATCAAGAGTAGTGGAAATAATTGCTCCAACTATAGCGATCCCTGATATTGCGTTGGAACCTGACATCAGTGGGGTGTGTAAAGTTGGTGGTACTTTTGTTATGATTTCAAATCCAACAAAGATTGCTAAAATAAAAACGGTTATAATATTTATATCCATTGTGCTCCTTATGATTTCTCAATTGCTTGAAGTGTGGGTTGATGAGTTATTGTACCATCATGAGTGAAAATAGCTCCTGAAATTATTTCATCATCTAGGTCGATATTCAAATTTCCATCCTTACTCATGTGAGCAATTAATGTTGACACATTTTTAGCATATAGCTGAGATGAATGAACCTGCATAGTTGAGGGAAGATTTAAGCTACCATCTATGGTCACTCCATTTTTACTAACAACTTTACCTGGCTCGGTGCTTTCGCAGTTTCCGCCATTTTCCGAAGCTAGATCTACGATTACAGAACCTTGTTTCATAGCATCAACCATTGAGTTTGGAATGAGAACAGGCGCGGGTTTTCCAGGAATAAGAGCTGTAGTGATAACAAGATCTGACTTAGCAATATGATCTTTCATAACTAGTTGTTGTTTTTGTTTGTAATCATCTGAAGTTTCTTTGGCGTATCCTCCTTCGCCAACTCCGTCTTTATCATCGCTTTCAACTTCTACAAATTTTGCCCCTAAAGATTCTACTTGCTCCTTGACTTCAGGTCGAACATCAAATGCTTCAACCTGAGCTCCAAGCCTTTTTGCTGTTGCTATCGCTTGAAGACCGGCAACGCCAGCTCCTATTATTAAAACTTTTGCAGGTGGAATCGTTCCAGCGGCCGTCATTAATAATGGCATGTAGACCGGCAAGTGCATGGCTCCAATTAGAACAGCTTTGTATCCTGCTACATTAGCTTGAGAGCTTAATGCGTCCATACTTTGAGCTAAAGTAGTTCTAGGAATTAGGTGCATCGAAAAAGCGGAAATATTTTTTTGAGACAAACGTTTAACCTTATCAAGCTCAATAGTCGTTTGAATCAGTGAAATATAAATAGAATTAGATTTTAGTTGATCGATCTCATCTAAGCTTGGAGATCCAACTTTGATCACTGCATCAGCTCCCTTCAAAATACTAGCAGCATCTTGAATGATCTTAGCACCAGAATTTTGATAATCTTCATCCGAAATAAAAGAAGGTGTACCAGTATTGCTTTGAACGTGAACTTCAAACCCACCTTTAATGAGGTCTTTCACAGTTTGAGGAGTAGCGGCTACGCGATTTTCTCCCTCTTGTGATTCTTTTAATACTCCTATAATCATTATAATAACCTGATAATTAATTGGATTTGAGCATTAAATTTAAATAATTATTTCGATATATATCTTAATTTGATTGATCAATTTAAAATTTATTCTGAGCTTTTATTTTGAAAACACACCATTTAAAAAAATACATCATTCTTGCGTTAATCATACAAAGTTGCGCACCAACAATAAAAATTGTAGATCGTCACCCCAACAACCAAAAAAAATCTTCTGAGGTCTACAGAAGCAAATATTTTGGCGAAGCATTACAAAAACGCCTTGAATATTTTTCGAATGGACAAATCAAATCTGAAACAAATTATCGGCAAGAAGAAAAACATGGAAAATATGTGTCATACTTTATCAATGGGTCAATGTCCACTGAAGGAGAATTTAAAAATAATAAGAAAAATGGTAGATGGACATGGTTAGGTAAATCTGGCAAACTTGATTCTATTTTCCATTATAAAAACGGTCGTCTCAATGGATCATATGAGATTTATAACCAAGGTAGGATTTCAATAAAACAAAACTATAAATCTGGTAGGCTCAATGGAAAAATCACAGAATTCTATGCTAATGGAAACATAAAGAATAAGGGTAGCTATATCGATGACGTTCCAAACAATAAATGGGAATGGTTTAATGATAATAAACAAATTACAAGACTGATTCACTTTAAAAATGGAGTTAAAAACGGTGATTTTAAAGTTTGGAATGGGGATACGCTCATATTATCTGGATCATACTTATCAGATAAGCGTGACGGTACGTGGAAATGGTATAGCTCAAAAAAACAATTAGATTCCTTGGTCACTTATTCGAATGGTCAACTTGATGGGGACTATAAAAAATGGAATAAGGAAGGTGCTATAAAAATTTCTGGTAGCTTTACAAATGACAGCCGTGATGGAGAATGGAGGTGGTTTTCTAAGTCCGAGGATGTTGATTCCTCCAAGACATATGTCCTTGGCGTCCTAGATGGAGCATCACACATATATTATATTAATGGCCAATTAAAGAAAAAGCAGTACTTCAGATCAGGATTACTTGAAGGGGAAACGGCGTCTTACTACATATCTGGCCAACTTCAATCAAAGACCCAATTTAAGTTAAATGAAAAGACGGGGCCTTTCGAGCTTTGGACTTCAGCTGGACAGCTTGAAGAGAAGGGTGCGTACTTGAAAAATAAGTACCATGGTCCCATTCAAAGAAATTTTTCAACTGGACAATTGGCCTCTGCAGCAACATACAGCAGGGGAGTTTTAGACGGCATTTCTCAAATTTTTACCCCCTCAGGGTCAATGGTGAAAGAAATTTTTTACAAAATGGGTAGTGAAATAGCTAGAATTGAATATCATGACAATGGAAGGTTTAAAAAAGTGATAGCTTTGGATGATAAGCTAAAAGTGTATGAAAGAGAGTGGAATACTGATGGCTTTGAAAATACTAGACAAATTTACATTACTGGCACCAGAACCAAAGCCGATTATTATTTGACCGGTCAGTTAAAGTATGAATGCATTTATAAAGGCGACAACAAGCATGGCATGGAGTGGTGGTTTGATGAACAGCGTAATCCTGTAAAAATCAACATTTACAACAATGGAGTTCAATTGGTTTCCCACAATCTCCTTTACGATAGTGATGAATAGAAAGTTTTTTGTAATTTAAATATCTTATGGATCGCCACATTACATGGATAGTTGTTGGTGCATGTTTTGCGTGCCTTGCAGTTATTTTAGGTGCGTTTGCAGCGCATGGTTTAAAGTCTAAAATCTCCACAGAGGATTTAGCAATCTTTGAAACCGGTGTTCGCTATCAGTTGTACCATTCGTTGGGATTGATCCTTCTGGGTCTCATTGGTTTCCAAACTGCCCAAGATATTGTATTTTTTCCCGCTTTAATGTTCATAATCGGCATAATAATATTTTCTGGAACACTCTATCTTATACCTCTGACAGGTTTACGTTGGCTTGGCGCTGTTACTCCAATTGGTGGCACTGCCTTTATTTTAGGATGGTCTTTTTTAATATATAATTTGATCAAATTACAATAATGAATAACTCACGGCGAGTGTTGGGCATTTTTGATGCTACCTCAATGGTGACTGGTAATATGATAGGGTCCGGAATATTTCTATTGGTGGGTTATGCCGCTGAACCTGTTTCAGGTGGAACTTCTTTGATTTTTGCATGGATAGCTGGTGGATTAATGGCGCTAATGGGTGCTTTTTGTATTGCCGAGCTTTCAACACGATTTCCTCAAACAGGTGGTGATTTTATATATTTGCATAACGTATATGGATCTTTTCCATCTTTTTTATATGGATGGATGAGCTTAGTAATTTTTCAAACAGGCACTACAGCAGTGCTGGCTTTATTTTCAGCAAAATACATCCTTCAATTCATTCCAATTCTAGAATTTTTAGGCGTTGCCGGTCTAGCTTCAATTTTACTTATTACGTTAACCATCATTCATTGTTTGAGGGTTCAAATTGGTTCTCGCTTCCAATCGATCTTAACCACTTTGAAGGTCTTAGGAATTTCTTTAATGATTGGTCTTTTATTGTTTTCACAGCCTCAAATCCCCAAAGAGATAATCTTAAATAGCTCTTCCTCATCCAATCCTTACATAGGTTTTTCTCGCGCTTTGACACCAATCTTTTTTGCTTATACTGGATGGAATTGTGCTGGGTATATTGCGGGTGAAATATCAAATCCAAGAAAAACTTTACCAATGGCATTGATCGGAGGTACTTTGTTGACAGTAGTAATTTATGCTTTTGTTAACATATCTTTTTTAAAGTCCTTAGGTCTAGGAAATATGCAGGGTCAGGATATGGTACCTTTGCTTGCATTGAATGCCGTTGGAGCAAGTCAATGGTCTGGTCTCTTATCGTTATTAATACTTATTAGCGTTACCAGTTCTTTGTCTATTCATATTCAAACCGCAGCTACGAGAGTAATCCAAGCCATGGGACAGCAGGGGGTTTTTTTTAAATTTATCGGCAAAACTAACTCAAGATTTAGGACTCCAGTGAACGCTTTAGCGGTTCAAGCGATTTGGACGATTGGACTTTTATTTTTAATGGATATTGAAAATTTAGTCGACTCTACCACAGTAGTAATGATATTGTTCTCTGCATTATCCATTTCAACTTTACTAAAAGTTGACAGGTTAAATCAAGAATCAGATAATTTTGTTATACCATTTTATCCGATAATCCCAGTTGTGTACATTCTCAGTGCAATTTTTATTTCGTGGGGCGTCATTCAATACCATCTTAGCCAAGGAAGTTTTCTTCCTTTTTGGGGAGTTTTCTTTCTAATTACTGGCGCTGTAATTTATCATTTCTGGAAAAAATATATTTAGCAATGCCATTACTTAAAGAAGCATCAAAAGACAATGGAGAAAATCTTCTTTCATGGGCAAAAGCAAGAATGCCTATTCTTGATAAAATATCTCAGAGATTCATTGTAGAAAAACCCCTAAAAGGAATAAAGATAGGCGTTGCCTTGCACCTAGAAAAGAAAACCGGAATCCTATTGCAAGCTCTTCATGATGGAGGTGCAGAAATATCCGCATCATCTTGCAATCCTCTTACCACTGATAATGATGTAGCAAGTGCGCTCAAAGACAAAATGGAAATTTATGGTTGGGCTGGGCAAACGGATGATGAATACTATGAGGCTCTCAATAGCGTAATGTCTTCAAATC